>JAFMQQ010000154.1 GCA_017354595.1 Micromonosporaceae bacterium | reverse complement strand
TCCTCGGCGCCGGACAGGACGAAGACATCGGTGCCGTCGTAGCGGGGCAGCCGCTTGTCGGTGCGCCGCCACACACCCGGTACCGGCAGGCTCCAGCCCAGACCGTACGGTCCGGTGCCGGAACTGCTGCTGTAGGCCAGCGCGAGCTGCGGTGTCATGCCGCCGCGCCCGGCCGGCACCTCAAGGGGTACCCGGTAGCCGCCGGTACCGGTGTGCGGGTCGGGCTGGAAGGTCTCTCCGACCGCGCGCAGCGCGCCACCGCCGGAGGGCAGCGAGATCAGCTCGCCACTGGGTTGGTCTGCCATGTCCGGCTCCCCCGGCCCTCAGCTCGGCCACACCGGCGCGGTGCCGGTCCAGCCGATCACGAACAGCACATCGTCCAGCCCGCCACTGGCGAACAACGGATCGGCGCTGGCGTCCAACGACAACTGCCAGTCCCCCGCCGGGTTTCGGCCGATGAACGCGTTCCAGCCAGCGCCGCGGCGGGTCGATGCGGTACCGGTCGCGTCGGTCACCTGCGCCGGCGGAGTCTGGCCCAGCCCGGTGAGAGTGACCGGTACCCCGGCCACCGGTCCGCTGCCCGACAGTTGTACCGCCAGCTCGAAGACGGCCAACTCGCTGACGTCCGGCGGGAAATCCACCGCCCGCAGGGCGAGCGTGACCGACCGGCCCGGCTGGCTCGGATCCGGGTTGTTCAGCGCGTACCACTGGTCCGGGAAGTCATTGACCAGACTGAACACCCGGTCCGAGCTACGGCCGCGGTTCGCATTCAGCTGCCGCACCACCTGACTCTGGTAGTTGACGTCGTAGAGGGCGGTGTAGTCGATGGTCAGCAACACATCGCTGATGCTGCGGAAGTCGAACGGGTTGGCCGCCTTGGGCAGGAGCACCTCCCAGGTGGTGTCCACCCCGCTGCCCTCGAACGGCAGCAGCATATCCGGCTGCAGGTCGGTGGTGAACACGCCGTTCGCTTCGATCGGCGAGGTCAGCGCCACCACGCTTGGATCGCGGCGCAGCAACACTTCGCTGAACATCCCGTTGCGCTGCACCGTGACCCGGGACATGCCGTTGGACAACAGGGTGGCGCGGATGCCGCGGTTGGGCGGTACCAGGGCCACAATGCTCAGCCGGGCCTGGCGGATCAGCCGCTGGTAGTGCCCGGGGAAGTCCTGGTCGAACAGCGCCGTCGGGGTGGCCACCGACAGCTGGCCGGTGGCCCGGAAGTTGAGGAACTCCACCGGTGCCAGGGCCGCCAGGGAGAAGGTCTGGGTGATGTTCAGCCGGCGGGTGTCGGTACTGAAGGCGTACTGGTCCAGTTTGGACAGATCCTCGGTGAGCCGCTCCGCACCGGTCAGGCCCACTGTGGACACTCCGGTCGGTGGGGAGGGCGGCTGCCAGTAGGCCGTAGCGATGAAGCTCTGCTGCGGCTCGGCCCGCTCGAAGGCCAGCTGCGCCTGGGCCAGCCGCGCGGTCGCCGTGGCCAGCTGCAGGAAGTACCGGTACACCCCGCCGAGCGTGTCGCTGAGCCATTTGTACATGGCCGGGCTGGTGAGCTGGTTATGCAGCAGGGTGAGCGTGGCGGCCGCCTGGTCAGCCTGCAGCGAGGCGATCTGCTTTTGCAGCTGCGCGGCGCTCACCTGGTCGGTCGCGGTCGTCACCTGCGCTGTGGCCACCTGTACGTCCTGCTGCGCTGAGGCCAGCTGGATCCGCCACTGCTGCTGTCGGTTCTCGATGCTGGCCTTCAGCTGGTTGCCCGCGATCTGCCGCTGGATTTCGTTGACGCCGATCTCCGCGCCCGCCTTCACCACGTAACCGGCAGTCTGAATACCCTCGCTGATTCCGAAGTCCTCGGGGGATCGGGCCGCGGCCTGGGCAATAGCGATCATCGTGTCGGCCGCCACAGCGACGTCCTGGAAGCCCTCCAGCTCACCGTAGTTGTCCAGTAGCGTCTGCTCGTACTGGTTGGGCGGCCCGGCGATCGCACTAGACAATGTGGACACTGCGGCGTTCGCCTTGGCCAGCTGGGCCTGTGCCGCGGCGACACCGTCGGCGGCCACCTTCACCTGGGCGGCCTGCAGGTCGACCTGTGCATTCGCCACGTTCGCCGCGTGCTGCGCGTCCGACAGCTGCAGCTGCTTGGCGTCATGCTTCTCCAGCGCGGCCAGGTATTCGCCTTCCATGCTGGTCGCCTGCTGGGCCAGCTGCTGCGCCCGGGTCAGCAGCACCTTGAAGTGGTACGGCGTCGGCTCGGGGATCGGGTCGGCACCGGCCGGAATGCGGATGCGGGGCAGGCCGGCGATATCGTAGTCGCGCCGGATCTTGCTGATCTGGGTGGCCGCCCGGTTGCTGAACACCTCCAGTTGCGGGATGGGTAGCGGCGCGTCCCCGGGATCCGACGGCTGTACCGGGGTCAGCCGCTGGTGGGCCAGCAGCTGCTGCGCCGTGTGGTACAGGTTGTCCGCGTGTGCCACCGCCTCGTCGGTACCCGCCCCGAACTCGGAGTCGGCGTAGTCGAGCAGGCAGGAGATGATTGCCAGCAGCGTCGCCCGCAGATGCGGGTACGGCCGTGGTCTGCCGGGCGTGTTGATCACGGCGTACGGGCCGAACGTGGCCCAATCCTGCAGCGCCAGGTTGAACGTCAGGTCGGGCTTCGCCGCGTCGATCTCCAGCTCGTTGTTGACCTTGTCATACATGGAGACCGGTTTCAGCTCGGTGTACGGGAAGACATGCCAGAGCCAGTCCAGCGCCGCCTGGTAAGCCCCATCCGCGTGCAACCGTTGAGCGATCAACATCGGCGTAGCCCAGAACACCTCCAGGGCCAGGTTCGGGTCGGTACCTTCCACGCTGGTGGAGTTGTCGCTCAGTGTCTTCTGCTCACTGGTGGACCGGGTGGTCGGGTAGCTGAAGTTGGCCACGCCGGCGGCGGTCAGCCGCGTCTGCACGCCCTGACCCGACCCACCCGTGCTCTTATCCCCAGTCAGATATGCCTGCACCAGCGGGCCGGTTGCCAGTCCGGGTCCGGCGCCCAGCGCGGCGGACAGGTCGATGAAGTCCTGGGTGACGGAGAGCCCGGCGCTGGCCGCAACCCCGGCCAGTAGGCCCGGGTCCAGGCTCGCTTCGGGAAACAGGAAGCTGGAGGTCGCCGACTTCCAGCCGCCGTAGGTGCCGATCCACGACCAGGCGGCGTCGAAGGCATCCGCGGTCGCCGACAGCCGAAGCGATTGGAACAGCGCCGCCTGGGTGGTGCCGGTCGCCTGGGCGTTCGTGTTCTCACCGGAACGCACCAGCAGTAGCAGCGTCTGCATGCTGGTGATGGCCTGGTCCAGCCGAGTGGTGGTCAGCCCGCCGGCGACCAGCACGTCGGTCTGGTAGTACTGGCTGATCGTCTCGCCCAACGCGGTCGGGTCGGCCGGTGGCGTGCCGGCCCCGGCCAGGTCGGCCAGCAGCGCGTCGCGCAACACCGGCAGCGCGGCGACCTCGGCCGCCGCGACCGCCTGGGTGGCCGCGTCCTGCATCGCATGCCGTTGCATGGTCCGGGTCCGCAGGGTGGCTTGCCAGTCCCGCCGGGCCGCCGGGTCGATCCGCAGCGGCCCGGCCGGCGCCAGCGCATCGGTCAGCACGAACGTATCCGGGGAAAGCACGATCCCCGACTCCGGCGACACACCCGCGCTCGGGTCGGCGCCCGTCCACATTGGATACTGGCGGCGCCGGAACGATCCGACCAGCACGTCCACCGCGTCCGACCATTCGGTGTCGGTCACTAGTGGGCCGGCCGCGGTGGCCAGGGTCAGCATGTTCACCAGGTAGCTGAAGCCGGTGCGGTCCAGGCCGGCCGCGGCCAGCTGCGCGGAGATGTCGACTCCCTTCACATCGTCGGCGTGCAGCGCGCCGATATCCACACCGGCCGGCAACCCGGCGGCCAGGAGAGCGGACAGGCCACCGTCGGGTGCGGTGGATGCCGCCGACCGGGCCGCGGCCAGCATCGTCGCCTGCCCGGACAACTGATCGGCCCGCGCCTTCAACAGCTGGATCACCTGATCCGCCTGCGGGCTTCCGGCCAGCACGTCCGCCGCCGTGATCACATCCGGGTCCACAATGGACGTGTAAGCCAGGGGTGCCGGTGGTTCCGCGTCCTGGCTCTGCCATTGGTTGCGCTGCGCCTCCTGCTGCCAGCCCAGCACCTGCGGCACGGCCTGGGTGGGTGGATTGGCCGGGTCAAAGGGTGTGGTGGCCAGCAGCCCGAACAGGTTCTGCAGCGCCTGCTCGGTCAACGTCGCACCGTCCAGCAATAGCGCGTCGAGCTGGTCGTTGCGGGCGGTACCGGAGGAGCCGGTGAGGTTGTACAGCGAGATGCCGATCCGCGCGGCCAGCGCGGCCCGGTCGGCTGGCTGCGCGCCCCGCGCCTCCCGCAGTTCGGTGTAGCTGGTGCCGATCCCGGCCAGCAGCGCTTGATACGCCGCAGTGAGGTACGCGGTCTGGCCGGCCGTGCTCGCGGTGACCCCACGCCCGTTCAGCTCCGTACGCAGGATCTCTACCGGCACCCGCAGCTCGTTGATGGTGACCTGTGCGGCGGTGGCGGCGGGGGTGGCCGGCTGGCTGATCGCATCGACCCGCTGCGCCAGAACAGTGGCTAGTTGTTGCGGGGTGACCGGTGCCCCGATCGGTACCTGCCCCGGCCCCCCTGGCCCCGGCGGGAATCCCGGCCCACCCGTGGGCCCACCTGGCCCCGGCGGCAACCCCGGCCCGGGCGCTGGTTGCCCCGGTGGCGGAACGGGTACCTGCGGCGTCACCTGGCCCGCGGACGGCGCCGGCGGCTGGCTCGGCGGGATGGAGATGACGGTACCGGAGGCGAACTCGAGCAGCCCGCGAAGGTACTCCAGCTCGCTCAGCCGATCGTCGAGCGTTGCCGGCACCCAGGAGCTGACCGCCTCGAAACTCCAATGGAACGGCGTGGCCGTGGTGTTTCCAGCGTTGTCGGTCGCCCAGACGTAGAGCTGGTAGGGGCCCAACGTGGGCACCTGCAACGCGTCGACCGTCCATAGTGTCCAGTCGCCCGGTGTGAGCGGTCGCGCTATCGGTGACGGGGGTCCGGTCGGCGACAGCGCGACCGAGACCGTCGCCAGGCCCGCCGCCCCGCTCTGCAGCCCGGTGCCGCTCTGCGGGTCTGTGGTGGTACCGGTCACCGGAACGGTATAGCCGCTCCCGGTCACCGGGGTGGCGGCGACCGGTCCGCCGGGGTCTTGCGGACTGGTCACCGTAACCTTCGGCGGGGTGACGTCACGCCCGACCACGACCTGGGTCACGGTGTCAACCGCCGCCGGATAGTCGGTGCAGGACGCCGTCACGGTGAGCGTCCGCTGACCCAGCGGCATCGGGTCAAAGTGGACGGTTCCGGAGTACGTGCCCGGCGCGCCGTGCGGCTGGAGCGACGTCGGGATGCCGTGGTCGGGAGTGGCGATCACGGTATGCCCACCGTACAGGCCCGGGTCGGACATCGCGGCCACCACGCCCACGTCGGCCCCGGTCTCCAGCAGGTCCACCGGCTGGCTCGCGACCGGTTGGCTGACGCTGAGCCGAGGCTTCGGCGAATCCAGCGTCACCTTCACGTTGACCGTCGCGGTCTTGGGCGTTGGCGGGGTCGCCTGGGGAGGGTTCGAGGAAGGGTCGCCCAGGGAGTCAGCGATCGCCTTCACTTCCAGCGAGCCGGAGCGGTAGACCCGGCAGTGGAACGTGGTCGACCCGTCCGGGTTCAGCGTGGCATCGGCCGGCGGTTTCCCGTCCACCGTCAGCCTTGGTTTGAAGTAGAAGGGAGTGTCAGTGTCGCCGATTTCGATCAGCTTGTCCGCGGTTGCCACGACCGTCAGCAGGGCACCAGGCTCGGACCCGTGGAAGTCAGGAACCTGGTTGATCGTGACGTTGTACGTCAGGCGCGGCGGGCCCCCACCAGTGCCGGTACCACCGCTGCCGGGGCCGGTACCGCCACCGCCGGGGCCGGTACCGCCGCCGGCCGGGAGGTCCGGCACCACTGGCGCCTGTCCACGGGACTGAATCGGCATGCTCATTTGTACGTCCTTTGTCGACTGTCTACTGTGGTCCGTGGAGTGGCACCACTGGCCTCCGCGCCGGGGGCTGTTCGAGCAGCCGGAGCAGCTGCGCCCCGGAACCGATGCTCGCCGGAGGCGCTCAGAGCCCGCTCATCCCCGGCTCAGATCGCCGGGCGGGGTGGCTCCACCGGCGGTCAGAGCGGTCTATCCGCGGACGGGTCGCCCGGGCGGCAGCGCGCCCCGGGAGGGCACGCCGGGTCAGGAATCGAGCTGGCGTGCGGAACGGGCCGCGGCGGCCAGCCGTGCCGCGATCTGCGGGCTGAATACCGTTCCGCCGCAGGCGACCGCGCGCACGGCCGCCAGGGTCTCGTCCCGGCTGGCGTGCTTGAGCAGGTAGCCCGAGGCGCCGGCGCGCAGCGCCGAGATGATCGCCTCGTCCTCCTCCGACATGCTCATCACCAGGACGGCGCAGGCCGGGCGCTCGGCGATGATCAGCCTGGTGGCGTCGACACCGGAGCCATCCGGCAGGCGCAGGTCCATCACGACCAGGTCGGGCTCGGCTGCCGGAACGGCCGCCACCGCCTCGGCGAGACTGCCCGCCTCGGCGACCACGGTGATCTCGGTACCGCACTCCAGGGCGGTACGCAGTCCGGCGCGGAAGATGGGGTGGTCGTCGACCAGAGCCACCCGGATCGGGCGGGCGCCCGCGCCGCCGGGCGGCGCGGGTACGGGCACGGCGCGGGTATCGCCGCCGGTGTCGGGCGCGTCCAGCCGCGGATCGCCACGCAGCAGGGCGACTTCGAGGCGGCACAGTTCGGCGCCGGGCTCCAGGCCGAGCTCCTCGGCCAGCCTGCGCCGGGCCGCCCGGTAGGCATCCAGCGCCTCACCGGTACGGCCACAGCGGTGCAGGGCCAGCATGAGCTGACCGACCAGCCGCTCGCGCGCCGGTTGTACCGGCACCAGGCCGATCAGGTCGCCGAGTATCTCCCGGTGCCGGCCCAGCCGCAGCAACGCGTCGAACCGGTCCTCCACCGCGACCAGCCGCGCCTCCTCCAGACCACAGGCGAGCG
>JAFMQQ010000695.1 GCA_017354595.1 Micromonosporaceae bacterium | reverse complement strand
GTGGGCAGCCGGGTCGGGAAGCCCGGCGGTTCGATCGACGTGTTCAGCAGCACCTGCCCCACCTCGGCCGCGGAGATCGGCGTGACCCGCTGCCCGGACGCGGCGAGCAGCAGGCCCGATACCTGCCCCACCGGCACCAGCCCCTGCCGCAGCATCACGTACCGCTGTCCGGCCAGCGCGAACAACTGCCCCACCCGGGTGGACTTCCCGCCAACCGTGGGCACGGCCGGCTGCCCGGCGCCGGGTACCACCGGCGGCGCCAGATCCGGACCCGGTGGTAGCGCGTCCAACAACGCCTCCCCCACCGATGTCGGCGTCGCGCCGACCCAGCCCAATGCCGCCAACACACCGGCATTCGGTACCCGCAACCGATGCCCGGCCAGCAGCACGAACCGTGCACCACCCGCGTCGGCGGCAGTGACCAGCAGCGCCTCGTTGGAGCCGAGCAGGTGGCCACCGGCCGGGGTCGACCCGACAAGCACAACGGTCGACCACACCGCCGACCCGATCGAACGCGGCGCCCCGCACACCCCCCACGGCAGATCGACCAGGGCGGTGGCGGGCGGCAGAGTGTCCGGCGCCCCGACGATCCCGACCGGCTCACCGCGGGGTACATCCCGCAGCGACACCTGCGACATCGTCTGCACCGGCGGCTGCGCCTGTTTCACAATCAACAGCGCCGAGGTCCAGTTCAGGATGGGATGCAACTCGCCCTGCAGGTAGACGTACTTCGCCCCGGTCTCCCGCTCCACAATGATCACGTTCTCGGTCGGGTGGACGCCGGCCGGATGCAACAGCCCCCAGATCCCCAGCCCGGCAAACACAATTGCCGCCACCAACGCGCTGCAGGAGAACCCGACCGCGAACCGGCGCATCGGCAGCTCCGTTGTCTCCGGCTCCCCGGACAGCAACCCCGAGACGATCCGGCGGACCAGGAACCGGTAGGCATGCATCTGCTCCCGGCGGCTACGCACGCCACCCCACCCCCAACGCACGAACCGACCAGTAATTCACCGCTCAACCGACAATCAACCGAACAACATGCGTTCGAGCCTGGTCGGCGTCAGCCAGACGTAGGTGACCGAGCGCCCGTCGGCCGCGGCCGCCGTCTTCTCCACCACGGCCACCATCGCGTTGTCCAGCACGCTCAGCGCCGACAGGGCGGACCTGTGCCAGCCCAGTGCCGAGGCGGCCAGCTCCGTCTCCGGCGGGCTGATCCGCTGTACGAGCACCACCTGCGCGCCCGCCACCGCGGCCACTGCGGCCTGGGTCAGTCGCGGTAGGACAGTCAGCTCGGTCCGCCATGGCGCCTGTGCCGGGATGACCGGATCGCTACCGGTACCCGGCCCCGTGTCGCGCAGCCGTACCAGCGGACGACCGGCCGCACCGGGTGGGTCCGGGTGACCTGGCATCACCGGCCAGACCCGGTTGCCGGTACCGCCCGCGGCCCGGTCGAGCGCCAGCCAGTGGCCCAGGGTCGCCAGCGTCCCGGTGGTCCGCTCCTGCGCGCCGATCGCCTCGACCGCGATGTTGGCGCCGTACCCGAGGCAGCGCAGCATGAGGATCTGCGCCGCCCACCAGCCGCCGACAAAGGTGGCCCGCAGCGGCCTGGGCCCGAACAGCCGCAGCGACACCGGCCGTCCACCGTTGTCCCGTCCCACCACCAGACCTGACTGCGGAAGGGTGAACCCGACCTGGGCGGCCTGCGCGCCGGTCAGCCGCCGCTCGGGTACCACACTGCGGGCCGGTGTGGTCAACGCTCCGCCGCGCTGGCCGTTGCCCAGCGCCGGTCCGCCCACCACTGCCCGGCCGACCGCGGACCTGCCCACCACCTGCCCGCTCACCACCGGCCCGCCCGCAACAGGCCCGCCCGCAACAGGCACCCTGTTCGGGAGCGCCGCCGCGACCTGCCCGCGGTTCGGAGGCACGGTCGCGACCGGTCGACGCGCCACCGGCCCGTTCCCGACCGGCCCGGTCACCACGGTCCGCCGCCGATCGTCGCGGCGTTCGGCACGGTGGCGTACACGCCCGCGGCGTGCTCGCCGTTGAGCCGGCGAAGGTGTATCCCGAGGCGGGCCGCGGCGACGCGCACCCGGCGGGCGCACGTCTCGGCGACCGACGGCGGTGCGACGACGCGGATCAGCGTGTGCGTCGCGACCCGGCCCGACTGGCCGGTGGCGGGGGAGGCGGGCGCGGACCGCCCGCGTACCGTCACCGCGACCGTCACCGCCAACGCGTCCTGGATCTGGCCGAGCGCGGTGAGCAGGTTCTGCGGCGGCTTGGCGGGCCAGTGGCGCACCGCGAAGCAGACGTGGGTGGCGGCCGGACCCAGCCAGGCCGTCCACGCCTCGCGCAGCCGGCGCCCCGGCCGGCCGGCCCGCGCGTCGGTACCCGGTTGCCGGATCGCCATCTCCGGCCCGAAGCCCACCGCGAGCGCCTGGCGCAGACCGTCCGCGTCCAGCACCACGTGCCGCAGTCCCCGGTCGGCGAGCGCGACGCCGACCCGGGACAGCACCGTGGACAGCGCGCGGTGGATG
>JAFMQQ010000694.1 GCA_017354595.1 Micromonosporaceae bacterium | reverse complement strand
TGCGCGCACTGGGCCGTGTCGAAGTCGCCGACCGCACCGATGAGTGCGTGGCCGCCGGAGTGCACCGGTGAACCCACCACACTGTCCAGTGTGGAGCAGTTCCACGGCGGCAGCGCTCCGGCCTCAAAGCCACCGTTGGCGAGCGGTCCGGCGCCACCGCTCGGCGAGGGTGAGGCACTCGGCGATGGGGACGGCGACGGGCTGGGCGCCCGGGACGGCGATGCGCTCGGCGAAGGCGGGGTACCCGGCGACCGCGACGGCGAGCCGGTCGGCGGGCCGCTCGGTGCGGTGCAGTTGGCGGCGGTACCGTTGATGTCGTTCACCAGCGCATTGAAGAGCGTGGCGGCCGGGTCCAGGTCATAGAGCGAGAACATCATCGCCCCGGCGTACCCGTTGCAGTGCACGTAGTCCGCCTTCGCCTGGATCGAGCGTGGCGAGTCGCCGACATACAGCGTGCTGCCGTCGTAGAACCAGGCCGCCTGGGTGGCCGGGTCGAAGAAGGTGGTCGCCGCGTTGGCCACCACACCGGTTATCTCCTTGTACATCGCCACGCCCGGCACGTTGCCGGAGAGCGTGAAGCCCGGCGACGGCCCGGTAGCGGTCGAGTAGAGACCGTGGTTAGCGCCGGCCGGTACGCCGGTCCAGCCGCGGTAGTAGAACGGGAAGCCGACCGTCGCCTTGGACTTCGGGAAGCCGCCCGGGATGCCGTATGCGGGGGCGCCCTCCGTCCACGCCCGCATCGCTTCGTCCACACTGTACTTTCCGGTGCCCGGCGGTACCGGCGCCATCGGGTCGCTGGGCGAGGTGTAGAGCGGGTCCTGGAAGTTGGTCGGGCCGGTCGAGTCCCACGCGCCGTGCATGTCGTAGGTCATGATGTTGGCGTAGTCGAGATACTGGCCGATCTGGTTGGTCTGGATGAATTTGATCTTGTCCTGACCAGACGGTAGCGCGGCGGTCAGGTAGGTCCGCTTGCCACCATGCGAGCTGCTCCACGCGCTCAGCTCGGTGCGGAACTCGGCCAGCAGCGCGGTGAAGTTGGCCGGATCGTTCGCCGGATCCACATGGTTGCCCAGGTGCCCGCCGGTCGATCCCGGGTACTCCCAGTCGATGTCGAAGCCGTCGAAGATGCCGGCCGCGGTACCCGGGCCGCCGAAGCCACCGGAGGCCGGGATGTTCCCGTTCAGGAACATGTCGATACACGAGCTGACGAACTTCTGCCGGCTGGCCGCGGTCTTCGCCACGTCGGAGAAGTACTTCGAGTAGGTCCAGCCGCCGAGCGAGAGCTGGATCTTCAGGTTGGGGTACCGCGCCTTCAGCTTCTTCAACTGGTTGAAGTTGCCGGCGATCGGCTGGTTGAAGACATCGGCGACACCGTCCACACTGGTCGACGCATCGAAGGTCTTCTGGTAGTCGGCGAACTGGTCCCCCGCCCCGTCCCCGGCGTTGGGGTCACTCTCCCCGCCCGGGTCGGGGTCGGTCGCCTTGGTCGCCTCGAAGCAGGTGAGGTTGACGGGATCGATGTTCTCGAAATCGTAGATGACGAAGTCGAGCTTGCCGGCGATCCCCATGGTGTCCAGGTTCTTGACGTAGAAGGCGTTCTGGTAGATCGACCACTGGTCGAAGTAGGCGAGCTTGACTCCGCCGGTGGTGGCCGCCGCGGCTGGCCCGATCGGCCCGGTGGTGACCACAGCGACACCCGCCGCCAGCGCGGCGGCGCTGGCGAGGGCGGCGATCCAGATATGACGTCTCATCGACACACTCCCCTTGTCCAAGGCCGGGGCGCAGTCCCGAGATCATCTGTAAAGAAACCTTATCGTACCGGACGCGTGCGCGGCGTGCCAGAGTGATCCCGTGCAACCTCTCCGACAGCGCCGGACCGACCTGGTCTTCATCGCCTTTTTCCTGGTGAATCTGTGCGTCATCACCTACATGGTCGACCTGGAGCAGCTGGTCGTCGCCGACCCGCACAACTTCCGCTACCCGGTCTGGCCGCCCGGACCGGTGATCGATCTGGTGCACTGGTACGGCAACCACTACGACCCGCTGCTGATGGCCCGGCCACCGTTCTGGCGGATGACCATCTGGATCGATGTGCTGCTCTTCGGACCGTTCTACCTCGCCGCGGCGTACGCCTTCCTGCGCGGCCGGGACTGGATCCGGGTACCCGCCCTGGTCTGGTCCGGCATGATGCTGTCCAACGTGCTGATCCTGTTGATGGAGGAGCGCACCGGAGCCTGGGCGACCGACCACTTCGGCATGGTGCTCGGCGCCAACGCGGCGTGGCTGGTGTTCCCGCTGGCCGTCAGCTGGCGGATGCGCCGCGACCGTCCATTCTCGACAGCGCCGGCACCGGCGCAGGCAGAGGCGGTGTCGGTGTGAACTTCGCCGAGAAGTACGGGCCGTGGGCGCTGGTCGCCGGGGCCTCCGAGGGTATCGGCGCCGCGTTCGCCCAGGCGCTCTCGGCGCGCGGCCTGCGGGTGGTACTGGTCGCCCGCCGGCCCGAGCCACTCGCCGCGCTGGCGGCGCGACTTCCCACCGA
>JAFMQQ010000693.1 GCA_017354595.1 Micromonosporaceae bacterium | reverse complement strand
TACCCACCCCGTCGGCGGCGATGGCCCGGCCCATCATCGGGTCCAGGTTGGTCCGGGTCATCTCGGCGACCGCCTTGACATGCCCGGTGTTCTCGGCGATCAGCGCGATCACCGCCGGCAGGACCAGCAGGATGAAGACGAACCTGAAGTTGGGCAGGTGCCAGCCGACCAGCTCCTTGCCGTCCGGCCCGATGCTGGTGTGCGGCGGGAAGCCGAACCAGTGCGTGGTCGAGGAGCGGACCGCGTCCAGGTTCACCCGCCAGTGCGTGGTCGCCTTGCCCGCGCCGGGGTCGTACGAGGTGATCTGGCCGAAGGCGCGGTCGAAGACCCAGGAGAGCACGAACCCGAAGATGAGGCCGAGGAAGACGGCGATCCGGCCCAGGAACCGGCGGAAGCCGACCGCCATCGCCATCACCGCGAGCATGGTCAGCAGCGCCACCCACTGGTCCTGCGGCCAGTACGTGTTCGCCACCACCGGCGCCAGGTTGAAGCCGATCAGCATGACCACGGCGCCGGTGACCACCGGCGGCAGCACCGCGTGCAGCACCCGCGAGCCGAGGTAGTGGATGGCGATGCCGCATGCCGCCAGGACCAGCCCGGCGACCAGGATCGCCCCGGTCACGTCGGTGGAGTCGCCGTGCTGGAGCCGGATCGCGGCCACGCCGCCGACGAAGGAGGCGGAGGTGCCGAGGTAGCTGGGCACCCGGCCGCGCACGATGAGCAGGAAGCAGATCGTGGCGATGCCGGTCATCATGACCGCGAGCTGCGGGTTGAGCCCCATCACCAGAGGGAAGACGAAGGTCGCGCCGAACATCGCGACCACATGCTGTGCGCCGAGTCCGACGGTACGCGGCCAGGAGAGCCGCTCATCCGGGCGTACCACCTCGCCAGGGGGCGGCGTCTTGCCGCCGTGTACCACGCGCCAACCGATCAGAGCCATGGCCGCGCTCCTTTACATCCGGGGGGATTCGCCGATCTTCCCGGCGTGGGCCGATTCTGGCAACGCCCAGTTTCTATCTGGTTACGCCAGATCCGCCGCTGGTCGACCCCGGCCGCGCCGGACGGTCAGCCGCGGGCCAGCGCGAGCAGGGACGCCGCGGCGCTGCGGACATCGTCGGCGGTCCACAGCAACGCCGGCGCGCCGACCCGGATCTCGGTGTGGGCGTACCCGCTCGGGGCGTGGTCGGCGAAGCCGTACCCGAACCAGGTCTTCTCCTCTTCGGCGAGCTGCAGCGCCGCCCGGTTCAGGCTCTCCGCGTCGCCCGGCAGCCAGAGCTGGAACTCGTGCGTGTGCGGTGGCAACGGATAGACCCGCGCCCCGGGTACCCCGGCCAGTGCGGCGGCCACCACCCGCGCATGCTCCACATAGGAGGGTAGCCGGGGCAGCTCGTTCTGCAGCCCGGCGAGGGCCGAGATCGCGGCCGGCCACTGCTGGAACACGGTGCCGCCGTAGCGCCGCCGCCAGGCGCGCGCCTCGGCCACCACGTCAGTGTCGCCTGCCAGCGCCGCGCCGGCCAGCCCGCGCAGCGACTTGTACAGCGAGACGTAGACGGTGTCGGCGAGTGCCGCGATGGTCGGCAGGTCCTGACCCAGGTGCGGGGTGGACTCCCACAGCCGGGCGCCGTCGAAATGGACCCGCGCCCCGCGGTCGCGGGCCGCACCCACCACGGCGACCAGTTCCGCCCAGGAGGGCAGCAGGAACCCGGGTTCGCGCAGTGGCAGCTCCAGCATGAGGGTGCCGTACGGCTCGGGCAGATCGCGTACCTCGTCCGCAGTGGGCGGCCGGGGTTCGCTGGTCGGCCAGACCGCGCGCAGGCCGGCCAGCGCCGAGTACGCGTACCCCTCGTGCTGATCGGGGTGCGACAGCGGGTGCAGCGCGACGGTGTGGTTGCCGGTACGCCCGGCCCAGATGCGCAGTGCTACCTGCTGGGCCATGATCCCGGTCGGGAAGAAGACCGCGGCCGGCTTGCCCAGCAGTTCGGCGACCCGCTCCTCCAGCGCGATCACCGGCCCGTCGCCGTAGTAGTCGCCGAAGCCGTCCAGGTCGAGCGGACTGTCGGCGATGGCCGCCAGCGCCTCGCGCATCGTCGGCCGCCGCTCACCGGAGAGCTGGCGCGCGCACGCCCGCATCAGGTGGAAGCGATGGTCGCGCTGTTGCTGGGTCTCGGCCATGCGCCGAAGGTACCGTCCCACCGGTACGGTGACCGGCATGGCAACTGGGCGGCCGGCGGCGGCGGCGAGTGTGCTCGCCCCGCTGCTGACCGGGAAGCACCGGTCGGTGACGCTGGTGGCACATACCGCGACCGCTCGCTACTTCGCCACCGGTGCGCCGGACGCCCCGCTGCTCTGCCTGTGCCTGCCCGAGGCGGTACGCCTGCCGTGCGCGCTGATCGCTGATGACCTGCCTGCCGCCGGTCAGCACCCGGCCGGGTCGCCGGAGCAGACCGGCCGGGTGGGCGGCGGGCGGCTGGAGGTCGCTGGCTACACCGCTCGGGTCGCCCGCTGGTGGCGACCGTACCGGCCGCGCGGTCCGGTACGGC
>JAFMQQ010000692.1 GCA_017354595.1 Micromonosporaceae bacterium | reverse complement strand
ACCTGGCCGAGCAGTTGCAGTGGCAGACCGAGAAGTTCCTCGCGGAGAGCGGCGACAAGCTGCCGGCGGAGAACAAGTCGGAGATCAACGATGCGCTCGGTGAGCTGCGCAGCGCGCTCGGCGGGTCGGACATTGAGAAGATCAAGTCGGCCCAGGAGAAGCTCGCCACGGTGTCGCAGAAGGCCGGCACGCTGCTGTACCAGCAGCAGCAGCCGACCGGCCCGACCGGGCCTGAGGGCGGACCAGCCGGCCCGGGTGCGGGCGCCGCGGGCGGCACCGCCGGTGGCGGGCAGGCCGAGGACGTGGTGGACGCCGAGATCGTTGACGAGGACGAGAAAAAGTGACCGACGCGCGGAAGACCCCGGCGGGCCCGGCTGAGCCCGGACCCGCCGGGGGTGACGGTTCCGACGAGCAGCGCCCCCGAGTGGTGGTCCGCGACAAGCGTCGCGTGGACGCCACCGACCGGCCGGCGGATGAACCGGCGCTGGACCGACCGGCCGGCGAGCGGGGTGAGGCTGCACCGGCGGCGGGGCCCGATGAGGCACCGGAGGCGGTGACACTGGACGAGGTGGCGCAATCCCAGCAGGCGGAGGAGGTGCTCGCCGAGGCGGCAGCCGAGGAGGGTACCCGGACCGCCGAGGGCGGGTCCGCCGAGCAGGTTCCGGCGCCCGCTCTGGGCGCCGAACTGGAGGCCCTTCGGGCCGACCTGGACGAGCGCACCAAGGACCTGCAGCGCCTCTCCGCCGAGTACGCCAACTACCGCAAGCGGGTCGATCGCGACCGGGGTGTGGTGGCGATCGAGGCGACGGCGGCCGTACTCGCGGGGCTGCTGCCGATCCTGGACGACCTGGACCGGGCCCGGGAACACGGCGACCTGGTCGGCCCGTTCGGCTCGGTCGCCGAGCAGCTGCAGGTGGCCACGTCCAAGCTCGGGCTGGCCGGCTTCGGCGAGAAGGGCGACCCGTTCGATCCGACGCGGCACGAGGCCGTCGCCCACCTCACCTCGGTCGAGGTGACCGAGCCGACCTGCGTCGACATCCTGCGCCGGGGCTACCTGCTCGGCGACAAGCTGCTGCGCCCGGCGCTGGTGGCCGTCGCCGACCCGGAAGAGCCAGCCTAGGAAGCGGGTTGATGAGGAGGCTGGACCGGCCCGCCAGCTGGGCCTGGACCAGCGCATCCGGGTATCCATGCCGACCAGGGAGGAGGTGGCAACGATGAGCTCCAAGGATTGGCTGGAGAAGGATTTCTACGCCGTCCTCGGTGTGTCGAGGTCCGCCTCCACCGACGACATCAAGAAGGCGTACCGGAAGGCGGCGCGCGAGTCGCATCCGGACCGCAACCCGGGCGACCGGGCGGCGGAGCAGCGCTTCAAGGCGATCTCCGAGGCGTACGACGTGCTCTCCGACGAGCGCAAGCGCAAGGAGTACGACGAGATGCGCCAGCTCTTCGGCTCCGGCGCGTTCCGCCGCGGCGCCCGAAGCGGCGCCGGTACCGCCACCGGCACCCCGTTTGACATGTCCGACCTGTTCGCCGAGGGCGGTACCGACCGCAGGTTCGGTGGCGGCGCCGGCTTTTCCGACCTGTTCAGCTCGATCTTCTCCGGCGGCGGCCGGGGCGCCCGGCGCGGCCCGGCCCGCGGCCGGGACGTGGAGGCGGAGGTGGGGCTCGACTTCCGGGACGCGGTGATCGGCGTGACCCTGCCGCTGACCCTGCGCGCGCCCGGTGTCTGCGACACCTGCCATGGCAACGGCGCCAAGCCGGGGACTTCGCCGCGCGCCTGCCCGGTCTGCGGCGGTACCGGCCTGACCACCAGCAACCAGGGCTCGTTCAGCTTCTCCGAGCCGTGCCGCAACTGCCAGGGCGTCGGCACCGTGGTGGAGGAGAAGTGCCCGGAGTGCCACGGCACCGGCGGGGTCACCAAGACCAGGACGCTGAACGTCCGGATCCCGCCCGGCGTCGCCGACGGTCAGCGCATCCGGCTGGCCGGGCGGGGTGAGCCGGGCGACCGTGGTGGGGCGGCCGGCGACCTGTACGTGCTGATCAAGGTGCGACCGGATCCGCTCTTCGGCCGGTACGGTGACGACCTGACGCTGGCGGTACCGATCACGTTCCCGGAGGCGGTCAATGGTGTCGATCTGCCGGTACCGACGCTGAGCGGAGTGGTGACGGTACGGGTGCCGCCCGGTACTCCCAGCGGTCGCACCCTGCGGGTACGCGGCAAGGGCGTGGCCCGGCGCGAGGGCGGCGCGGGCGACCTGCTGGTGACCGTCGATGTGGTGATCCCGAAGAACCTGCCCGAGTCGGCGCGCGAGGCGCTCAACATGTACGCCGCGGCGGCGCCTCCGGCGCCCCGTGACCACCTGGGTCAGGTGACGACGTGAGCGAATTCGAGATCACCGTCGAGCAGGTCTCCGATGCGAAGGTACTGATCATCTCGGTCGCCGCACGGATGGCCGGCATGCATCCGCAGACGCTGCGCCAGTACGACCGGATGGGGTTGGTACAGCCGGGTCGGGCGTCGGGCGGTGGGCGCCGGTACAGC
>JAFMQQ010000691.1 GCA_017354595.1 Micromonosporaceae bacterium | reverse complement strand
GCGCCGACCTGCGCGGCGCGGACCTGCGCTACGCCGACCTGACCGGGGCCGACCTGCGCGGGGCCGACCTGGGCGGGGCCGACCTCTCCGGCGCCATCTTCCTGACCCGGGCGCAGCTCGACTCGGCCCGCCGCGGGACCGGAACCGGCTAGGTCAGCGCGGCAGCGCGCTTGTGCCGGCGGATGATCTCCTCGTACCGGTACCCGCTGGCCTTGATGGTGCGCCGCTGGGTCGCGTAGTCCACGTGCACCAGACCGAACCGCTTGGCGTACCCGTACGCCCATTCGAAGTTGTCCAGCAGGGACCAGGCGAAGTAGCCGGCGACCCGGGCGCCGCCGCGGGTGGCCCGGATGCTCGCCTCGAGGTGCTCCTCCAGGTACGCCATCCGCTCCTTGTCCTGGATCTGGCCGTCCGGCAGCACCTCGTCCGGCCATGCCGAACCGTTCTCGGTGATGTAGATGCGTGGCGCGTGGTACTCGTCGGTCAGGCGCAGCAGCAACTGCTCCAGCCCGTCCGGGTGGACCTCCCAGCCCATCGCGGTGTGCACCTTGTCCGGCAGCGCCACCATCCGGGCCCGCGGCACCGGGCCGGTCGGGTCGTCGGCGATCACCTGGCGGAAGTAGTAGTTCACGCCGAGGTGGTCCATCGGGGCGGCGATCACCGTCAGGTCGTCGCCGAGGACCGGCGGCGCGACGCCGTACAGCTCGACCATGTCGGTCGGGTAACCCCGGCCGTGCAACGGGTCCAGCCACCACCGGTTGGTGTGGCCATCCGCGCGCAGCGCCGCGGCCGCATCGGCTTCGCTGTCGGTCTCCGGTTCGACCGGGCTGAGGTTGAGCACCGCACCGACCCGTACCGGTCCGGTGGCGGTCCCGCGCAGCGCGGTGGTCGCCAGGCCGTGGCCGAGCAGCAGGTGGTGCGCGGCGTGCACGGCACGGGTGATGTCCCGCTCCCCCGGCGCCATGACCCCGTTGAGGTGGCCCAGCCAGGCCGAGCAGAGCGGCTCGTTGAGGGTGAACCA
This sequence comes from Micromonosporaceae bacterium, assembly GCA_017354595.1. Taxonomy (GTDB): domain Bacteria; phylum Actinomycetota; class Actinomycetes; order Mycobacteriales; family Micromonosporaceae; genus DATEJJ01. The sequence goes on along the minus strand of JAFMQQ010000691.1, from coordinate 1,523 downwards.
GTCCTCGATCCGGTCGCCGAGCCGGGCGGCGACCACGGCGGCGAACTCGGCGAAGCGGTACGCTGTGTCGCGCTCCGGCCACCCACCGCGATCCTGAAGCGCCTGCGGCAGATCCCAGTGGTACAGCGTGGCGAACGGCCGGATCCCCGCCTCCAGCAGCCCGTCGGTCAGCCGGTCGTAGAAGGCCAGGCCCGGCTCGTTGACCCGGCCGGCGCCGGCGGGGAGGATCCGCGGCCAGGCGATGGAGAACCGGTACGCGGAGAGGCCGAGGCGGCGCATCAGCCCGATATCCTCGCGCCAGCGGTGGTAGTGGTCACAGGCGACGTCGCCGGTGTCGCCGTTGTCGATGGCACCGGGTACCCGGCAGAACGTGTCCCAGATCGACGGCGCGCGGCCGTCCTCGGCGACGGCGCCCTCGATCTGGTACGCGGAGGTGGCCGCCCCCCAGACGAAGTCCTCCGCCAATTCGGGTACCCCGGTCATGTCTCTCCCTTGTGGACAGTTGAGATACCGGCAGGGGTCATGTCCTCCGGCCGGTGAACCTACCTTAGTGCTTGGCCCGTCACGGTGAAGAACCTGGTTGAGGCATGCTGTACCCAGCCGCCCCGGCCCGGCCGCCAGGTGGTGGCGGCGACCCCCGGCACGGATGGGCATGGCACAGATGGGCATGGCACCGATGGACGAACGACGCAGGACCGTACGCGACCTCCGCCGGCACAACCGCACCACCCTGCTGGCGAAGCTCTTCTTCGACGGCCCGCTGTCCCGGCTGGAGCTGGCCCGCCTGACCGGCCTGTCCCCCGCCACGGTGAGCAATGTGACCGGCGAGCTGGTCGACGAGCACCTGGTGGTCGAGGCCGGGTTGGTCGACTCCGACGGCGGCCGGCCGCGGGTGCTGCTGCGGGTGGATCCGGGTACGGGCACGTGATCGGCGTGGACGTCGGCGAGACGGGCGTCAAGGCGGAACTCTTCGACCTGGCCATGCAGCGGCTGTCCACAGTGGACCAGCCGGTACTCGCGCCGTGGTCCGACCCGGCCGCGATCGCCGCCCAGGTGGCCGGCGCGCTACGGCAACTGATCGGCGCTTCGGGTATCGACGAACGCAGCGTGCTCGGTGTCGGCATCGGGGTGCCCGGCACGGTGCAGAAGGGCGCCCCGCTGCTGGTACACGCGCAGGTGGTGGGGTGGGAGGCGGTGCCCTTCGAACAGCTGCTGCGCGGTTGTGGGGTGCGACCGCCGGTCTTCGTTGACAACGGGGCCAAGACGCAGGGACAGGCCGAGCTCTGGTTCGGCGCCGGCCGGGGCGCGCGGCACGCGGTGGTCGCGCTGGTCGGTTCCGGCGTCGGTGCCATGGTGATCACCGATGGCGACATGTACCAGGGCGCGGCCAGCAGCGCCGGCGAGTGGGGGCACACCACGATCGTGTACGGCGGCCGGCGCTGCCGGTGCGGCGGCCGGGGCTGCCTGGAGGCGTACGTGGGCGCCGGGGCGATCCTGGAGCGGTACCGGCGCGCGAGCGGGCG
>JAFMQQ010000153.1:471-7140 GCA_017354595.1 Micromonosporaceae bacterium | reverse complement strand
TGTTCACCGGACCACTGCGCCGGGCGCTGAACCTCAGAGATCGCGGATGTGGCTTCCCCGGCTGCGACCGGCCCCCCAGGTACTGCCACGCCCACCACCCGAAAAGCTGGCTGGACGGCGGCCCAACCTGCCTGGCCAACGGGGTCCTCCTTTGTTCGTATCACCACATGATCATCCACAGTGGAGAATGGCAGGTGTACATCGCCACCGACGGCATGCCCGATTTCATCCCTCCACAATGGATCGATCCGGCCCAGCGGCCAAGGCGCAACCAGAGACCGCCGCCAGGCACCAGCTAGCGACGGCCCGGGTTTTGGACAGTGATCCGGTGGCCAGAACAGGAGCATGGCGACGATCGATCAGCCCATGTGGGTGGCGGCAGCGCGCGGCCCGCCGGGCGTAACCGCGGTCATGAGGCGAAGGCCACAGTGAGATTGAACGGGGCGGGCGCCTTGGCCCAGGAGATCTTCCTGCGGTTGTGGTCCACATCGATGAGCTCTGCCTTGGCGAGGCCCATCGTCACGGTGCCCGACGTTATCCCCGCGGGCACGATGAAGGCGACCGGGGTCTGGTCACCTTCGGTCGCGGCGCCCAACATGGACAGTTCACGCCGGTACGGCTGGGCGCGCACGGTCCTGCCGTCACTGCCGCGGAAGGTGAAGACACTCTGGTCGCTGAACTGTTCATGTACGCCGCCATAGAGCGCGAGCGCCAGACCGGAGACGGTCAGTTTCGGTGCCGGGACCAGAAGGATCGCCGAACCCTCCGGCGCCCAGCCCTGATCCGGTGCGTAGCTGGTGAGCGTGGCGACCGGCTTGCCCTGCACCGCCGGACCGGCGTTGTCGACGCTCATTGCGGCCGTCGTCGGCAGGCGGCCCGCGCCGATCAGGTTGGCCCGCACCGTGGCCTCTCCCGACCAGGTGAGCCCGCCGCTGCGCCGGCGGTCGTAGCTGTTGATGAGCACCTTGCCGGTACGCAGGTCAAGCTCCTCGGAGCGGCCGGCGTCGGTGGCCCGCAACCGCAGCGGTGCGCCGCGGTTCGCGCTGATCAGGATGACCTCGGTCTGTGCGGCCATGCCGCCCGCGGGCGGCGACGGCATCGCCAGCGGCAGTTGCGGTACCGGTGTGACCTTGCCGGCCACCGAGAGGGTCACCTCGACATGCCCACCGGTGAATGGGGCGTAGAGGTCCTGCGGGTCAACGCCGGCGACCACGATCTCGTCGCCTTCGGCTGCGCGCATCGGCGTCGTACCAAGGGTTCCGGCGTCTCTCGCGCTGAGGCTCGTGCCGGTGGCGATCCACGCGACGTGCAGCGTGTAATGCGGCCCGTTCAACACCGCGCCGGTGAGCTCGCTCTGGTGCAGGTCGACAAGCTCGCCGCCGACAGCGACCCGTACCCCGTCCACCGGCAGGACCTGTACTCCGCTGAATGTGGGCGGTGGCGTCGAGCAGGCGGCAGCCAGGTTCGCGAGCAATGCCAGGGCCACGGTGATCGGGGTACGCCGGCTCATCAATCACCATCCACGTCTCCGGCCGTCGGGCTGTGCGTGTCGAGGCTGTGCGGGTGGGCATTGCGGAGGGGCTTGCGGTCAGCCCTCGGGCTCGTCGCCCTGGATGCTCACCTGGATCGCGGTCAGGGTACCGGAAGAGTCGTGCTCGACGTGGACCCGAATGTCTGGCCGGTTCAGTACGACGCCGCGATCAGCGTCCCGGCAACCAGTGCGAGGCCAGCCGCAAACAGGCCGGCGACCAGCCACGGTCGTAGGGTGCGAACGTCACGGCGTAGCCATCAACGCGGGTGCCCGGCGCAATCACCACCGCCACGCAGCAAGCAATGCAGAATCGTCAGTACCGCTGGGATGCCGGCAAGCGGCTGGGTACCTGGCGGCGCCGACGCCGACCGAGGGCCGTGGCCAGTACCGCCAGCGCGACCACGGCCGGCACGAGCAGGTACGCCGAGGAGAAGGCGGCGACCACACACACCAATGGGAGTGCCACGATCGCCGCGACGCGGGTACCGGCCCTCAGCAGCCGTACCGCCGAGGCGAGCGCGAGGACATAGACCGCGATGAAGCAGGCCGAGGTTGCGCGTACCACGTCGTCCGGGCCGATCGCACCGGTGCCGAGCGCGACCAGCAGGCCGGTACCGGTGATGGCGAGTACGAGCAGCGGGCGGCGCGGGACACCCCGGTGCGAGTCGCCGGCGAGCCAGGTGGAGGGCGCGACCGCTGCGGCCAGCTTCGCGGCGCCGGCCGTGTACACGTTCATCGTGCCCATCGTCAACGCGGCCGCGAGCACCGCAGTGGCCTCCACGCCCGGGCGGCCGAAGCCGACCCCGATCAGGTCGGCGAGCGGGATCCGGGACGGGGCTCCCGCGGTAACGGTGATCGTGGCGACCGCGAGGCCCGCGTACAGGACGGCGATCACCGCGTACGCCAACCCGATCGCGCGGGGCAGGTCGCGCGCCGGCCGCCGGAACTCACCGGCCAGCTGTGCCATCGCCTCCCAGCCGATGAACAGCCAGATCAGGATGTTCGCCGCGGTGCCCGCCGCCCACCAGCCATGCGGCGCGAACGGCGTCCAGTTGTGGGTGGCGCGCGGCGGCAGCGCCACCGCGACCGCGACCCCGACGACCGCGACCAGCACCGCCGAGAGGGCGAGCTGGAAGCCGGAGGACAGGCGCAGCCCGATCGCGTTCGCGGCAAGGACGGTGCCCTGCATGGCGAGGCCGACGAGCACGGCGATAGCCCGGCCGGAGGTACCGGTACCCGAGCCGGCCAGGTCCGCGACGTAGTAGCCGCCGATCAGCGCGACCGCCGGGCCGCCGATGATGACGGCGGCCAGGAACCAGGCGCCGGTGATGGTGGCGGCCAGGTCGCCGAAGGCTGCCCGGACGTATGCCGAGACGCCGCCGGCCACCGGATGCTGCACGCCCAGGCCGGCAAAGGCGATCGCGAGCGGTGCCGAGAGCAGCAGCAGCGCCGCCCAGGCGAGGATCGAGACCGGCCCCGCCGCCTGCGCGGCCAGCGACGGCACGAGCAGCAGACCGGGACCGACGAGGGCACCGACGTAGAGCGCGGCGCCGCGGGAGACGGTGAGCACGAGCCGACGGTACGGAGGAAATAGGGCGGATCCCGCCCGCTATCCGTGGTTGACTCGCTCACATGCCCTCGCCGACCTCGCGCGTGCTGGAACTGCTCGAGCTGCTGCAGCGCCGCCCCCTGGTGACCGGGCGGGGGATCGCCGAACAGCTGGCGGTGGACCGGCGGACGGTACGCCGGGACATCACCACCCTGCAGCGGCTCGGCATCCCGGTGCAGGGCGAGCGAGGGGTGGCCGGCGGGTACCGGCTGCGCCCCGGGTACCGGCTGCCGCCGCTGATGCTGACCGAGGACGAGGCGACGGTGGTGGTACTCGGCCTCGCCGCGGTACGCCGGCTCGGGCTGGGCGGCTCGCTGGGCGACTCGGAGGCTGCGCTCGCCAAAGTCCACCGGGTGCTGCCGGATGCGCTGCGCCGCCGGGTCGAGGCGCTCGACGCGACCCTCGCCTTCACCACCGCGCCGACCGAGGGCAAGCCGCCGGCCGGCCGGACCGCCCTGCTGCTCGCCGACGCGATCCGCCAGGGCCGGCGGGTACGGGTCAGGTACCGCTCGCATACCGAGCCCGGCAGTACCGGCGCGGAGAGCGAACGCGAACTTAGTCCCTACGGTCTGGTTGTCCACTCAGGACGGTGGTACCTGGCGGCACACGACCACGGCCGGGCGGCGCTGCGTACCTTCCGGGCCGACCGGATCCGGCGCGCCACCTTGACCGGCGAACCGGCCCTGGCACCGCCGGCCGGTTTCGACCCGCTCGCACACGTGAGCCGCTCACTCGCCCAGGTGCCGTGGCCGCACCAGGTCGAGGTGCTGCTGCGGCTGCCACTTCCGGAGGCGGTACGGCGGATTCCGGGAACCCTCGCGGACCTCGCCGAGCTTGACGGCGGTACGGTGCTGCGGATGCGGGTCACCTCGCTGGACTGGGCGGCGTCGTACCTCGCCAGCCTCGGCTGCGCCTTCCAGGTACGCCAGCCGGAGCAGCTGCGGGCGCACGTACGGGCACTCGCAGCGCGCCTGGCCGAGGCTTGACTCCCGGCTACCGGCCGGACCGGTCCGCCCGACAGTACCGTAATCAGTCCTGTGTGGACATCCAGGCGGCGATCTGGGCGCGGTTGTTGACACCGAGCTTCGTGAGGATGTTGCGGATATGGGTGTCGACGGTGTGCTCGGAGATGAGCAGGCGGGTTCCGATCTGCCTGTTGCTCAGGCCTTCGGCGACCAGTTCGGCCACCTGCGCCTCGCGCTTGCCGAGCGGGGACGGCGGCCTCTGGTCTGCCTGCGCACTGGCCGGATCGGGTTCGCCGAGCGCGAGTGCGATCACGGCTTCGCGGCTGAGGCGTTGTCCGGCCTCGTACTCAGCCTGGAAGGCGTGGGTACCGAGAGTCGCCCGGGCCGACTCCTCGGCCCGGGTCACCGCCGGGACGACGTACGGCAGGACCCGCGCGCCGACGCTGGTCTGGACGGCTTGCGCCGCACCGAGCAGCCTGGCCGCGAGCCGTGCCTGGCCGGTACCGGCGGCGTGGCAGCCGAGCGCGTCGAGCAGGACGTACTGCGCCACCCGGTCGTCGATCTGGCGGGCGATCCGCAACGCCTGGCTCAACAGTGGCTTCGACTCATCCAGATCGCCGCTGGCCAACCAGACCAGGCCGAGGTTTGCCAGCATCATCTCCAGCGCGTAGAGGTCGCCGACCCGGCGGCTGAGGCGGGCGCCATCCGACGAGGCGGATCTGGTCGCCTCGAGGTCGCCGGCGAAGAGGCCGGCCACCGATCTGGCTTGCAGCAACGCGATCGCCTGCGGGTAGTCGTCCGGGTCGGTGGCGACCGCCTCGGCCACGTCGAGCAGGTGCCGGGCCGCCGCATGGTCGCCGGCCATCTCCGCCGCGATGGATGCCAGCGACAGCGACTGGGACTCCCAGTAGGCCAGCCCGGTCCGCCGGGCGGCGGTCGCCGCGCGGTCCAGTGCCGGCCGGGCGGCGGCGGGATCTGACTGCAGCACGGCCAGGAATCCACGCATGAAGTACGCCAGCACCGGCGGTACCGGCGGATCGTGCCCAGCGGCCGGCAGTAGCTGGTCGAGCCAGCGGACGCCTTCACTGGTGGCCCGGGTGACCCAGTACCAGCCGATACAGCAGGCCAGATCGAGCCCGATCTGGCTCTGTCCACCGGCGACGCTGCGGTGCAGCACCGCGCGCATGTTGTCGATCTCCAGGTCCATCCAGTCGAGCCACTCGACCAGGTGGTACCGCGCCTCGGGCAACGAGCGCCGGACGCTGTCCCGATAGTACTGGGCGCAGCGCAGCAGGGCGGCCGCTTCCTCACCCGCCTGGCGCAGCTTGATCCCGGCGTACTCGCGCATCGTCTCGTGCAGGCGGTAGCACGCCGTGTCCCTGACGTCCTCCCTGTCCACAAGGGACTTGTCCACAAGGGACGAGAGCAGGTCCAGCGCGGGCGGGCTGACCGTCGCCGGCGTGCCCGTCCCCGGCGGATCGTCGAAGAAGCAGGCGCCCTCGACGTCGTCGATGGTGAACCTGCCCGCGAAGACACACAGCCGGCGCAGCAGCCTCTGCTCGGCGGCGGTCAACAGGTCGTGACTCCAGTCGATCGTGGTACGCAGCGTCTGGTGTCGCGGTAGCGCCGCCCGCCCGCCCCCGGTGAGCAGAGCGAACCGGTCGCTGAGCCGGTCGAGGATCTGCCGCGGGGTCAGCACCCGGGTCCGGACCGCGGCCAGCTCGATCGCGAGTGGCAGCCCGTCGAGCCGGCGGCACAGGTCGGCGACGGCGAACTGGTTCGCGTCGGTCACCTCGAAGCTGCCCGATACCGCAGCCGCCCGCTCGGCGAAGAGCATGACGGCCTCGTTCTGGCGCAGCCGGGCCAGTGGTACGGCCGGGTCGGCGGCGGGCAGGTCGAGCGGGGGTACGGGTACCACATGCTCACCCGGTACCGACAACGGCTCCCGGCTGGTGGCGACCACCCGCACCTCCGGCGCCGCCTTCAGCACCTCGGCCAGCAGCGCCGCGGCGACGGCGAGCAGGTGCTCGCAGTTGTCCAGCACCAGCAACAGGCGCTTGTCCCGCAGGTACGACAGCAGCAGCGGCAATGGCTGCGTGGCGGCCTGGTCCCGGAGGTCGAGCGCGGCCATCACCGCATGGCCGACCAGTCCGGGATCCTGGACGTCGGCGAGCTCGACGAACCAGGCCCCGTCGGGGAAACCCCGGGTCAACTCGGTCGCTGCCCGGATCGCCAACCGGGTCTTGCCCACCCCACCGGGCCCGGCGAGGGTGACCAGGCGACCTGCGCTGAGCTTCCGCCTGACCTCGCCGAGTTCGCGGCGCCGGCCGATGAAGCTGGTCGCTTCGGCGGGCAGCTTGCCTGGGCGGCGGGCAGGTCTGGCCATGTCGTTCACGACCGTACTACCCACCGGCCACGGCGGACGACGCCACCAGCCGGCCGGCCGGGCGATCAGCGCGTGGGACCCGTGCTGGTCAGGACGCCGGGCACCTGCTGTTCGCAATCCTTGACCGCCTGGTCGAACTGTTCGTTGCCGGGCGTCGGGCCGGTGTTCAGTGGGACCG
>JAFMQQ010000153.1:0-461 GCA_017354595.1 Micromonosporaceae bacterium | reverse complement strand
TCGGCCGGCCGAAATCGGCGCCGAGGTCAACGCCGTGCTCGCGCATGCATTGCACAAACGCGTCCACCCGCTGCTGGCTCGCCGCGTCGAGCCGGATCACCTTGCCGTTGTTGGCCTGCAGGCTGACCACGCGACGCGCGGTACCTCCGCCGACCGCACCAGATCCCCCGGCGTGCGGCCCGTGCGCCGGTACCCCCGCGACCAGAACCACCACGCCGGCCAGCACGGCCGCCGCGAATCCACCACCCGCCGCGGTGCGGACGGTGCGCAGTCGGCGCAGCCGGTGGCCGTCGTGTACCGCCCGGTCGATCAGCCCGGCCACCGACGGCACATTCTCGCCGGCCAACTCCTCGTCGATCGCCTGCCGAAACTGTTCACCCATCACGCCTCCACCTACCCAAGACATCACGGTACCGATGGCCGCCCGATCCACTGGTAGCCATCGGTACCGTGCCTTGCCT
>JAFMQQ010000690.1 GCA_017354595.1 Micromonosporaceae bacterium | reverse complement strand
CATCCCGGTCGACGTTCCCACTCTCGCCGCGGATGGGACCATCCCCAGATGATTGACGACCTGTCGGCCGGGTTCACAGCCGAGTCCACTGTGGACAGTGGCACCGCTGAGATGGAGAGGGCTTTCCGGGCCACCCGCGCGCGTCCGGCGCCGGCGGCGCGGCGAGTCAGGCGAGGGTGACGATCCCGTCCGCGCCCTGGTACGCGGCGAACATGGCGGCCGAGTTGTAGCCGACGACCACCCGACCCTCGGCGTCCACGCAGACCATCCCGCCGGTCGCTCCGCGCGCGGTCAACTCCTCCTCGATGGTGCTGCGTACCGCCGCGGCGAGCCCGAGGCCCAGGTGGCGCATCCGGGCGTCGACCTCGTGCGCGACCACACCGCGGATGAACGCCTCACCTTCGCCGCTGCACGAGATGGCCACCACCCCGCCCCGGGCATAGGTACCGGCACCGATGATCGGCGAGTCGCCCACCCGGCCCGGGTCCTGCCCGGCCATACCACCCGTCGACGTGGCGGCGGCCAGCCGCCCGAGCCGGTCCCGGGCCACCGCACCGACGGTGCCGGTACGCGGACCCGGCTGGCCGGCGCGCAGCAGCCGGTCCAGTTGCCGCCGCCGGGCCCCGGTGACGAAGTACTCCTGCCCGGCCACCTCGCATCCCCACTCCGCGACCAGACTCTGCGGCGGGCAGACCATCAGCACGTGCGGGCTGCGCTCCAGGATCCGGCGGGCCAGCAGCACCGGGTTCTTCGCGTACCGGCAGCCGGCGACCGCACCGGCCCGCCCGGTACCGTCCATCACCGCGGCGTCGAGCTCGACCGACCCGTCCGCGGTCAGCGCGGCGCCCCGGCCCGCGTTGAACAACGGCTCATCCTCCAGCTCCACCACCGCCGCGCAGACCGCGTCCACGGCTGCGCCACCACCTGCGAGCACCCGCCACCCGGCCGCGTGGGCACGGGCCAGTCCGGCCTGGAAGGCCTCCTGCTGCTCCGGCTGCTCGGGCACCCGGCCGCCCGCGCCGCCGTGCAGCGCCAGCGCGACCGGGCCGGCCGGTGCGAGCTCCACCAGCCGGGTACTCACCGGCCACCGGCCTGCCGGGTGATGCAGGTGACGGCCACGAAGGAGGTGAAGACGGCGAGCAGGTCGTCACCCTCGATGCGTACCGCCCGTTCCCCGGTCCGGGTCACGCCGCGGACCCAGGTCGCCACCTCGGCCATATCCGCGGTCTGCACCTCAAGCTCCAGAGTGGACGGTCGGGGCAGGCCGGGTGGGGCGAGCGTCCCCGCGGCCACCCGTTGCACCGCCTCCTTCGCGCCGGCGGCGATCCGGCGGCAGGACTCGTCCGGGTGCAGGCTTAGCGCGGCGCCCCGGGAGATGGACTCCTTGGTCACCACCTGTACCGCCCCGGCGGCGAACGGCTGCGCCTGCGCGCAGGTGACGCGGTCCCCGGTGACCAGCGCGATGGGTACCCGGTGGTGCTCCGCGACCAACGCGTTGATGCCGCTCTCGCCGACCGGTACGCCGTTGAGGTACGCCGCCGAGAAGACCTCGGGGTTGTAGGTGTGCGACAGGGTCGACGGGAGGCCGGATATCGACCCGTGGTAGCCGACGAAGAAGACCGCGTCGAAGCCACCGTCCAGGCCCTGCATCATGTACAGCGGCTTGTGCCGCCCGGACAGGTACTGCGCACCGCCGGCGATCTGCCTGGGGTCGAGGTTGGCCATCCGCCCGTGCGAGTCGTTGAGCACGATCTGGGTGGCCCCGCCGGCGATCGCGCCCTCGATCGCGGCGTTCGCCTCGGCCTGCAGCAGCGCACAGCCGAGCGGGTAGCCCGGATGCTCCGGCCGGCACTGGTCCCAGTCGACGATCCCGGCCACGCCCTCCATGTCCAGCGAGATCCACACCTTCATGGCACGAGGTTACCGGGTCACCTGCCGGGCGGCGCAGACCCGGGAGCGTCTGATGTGGACGGTCGGAACTCGTGGTACATGATGTGCAGCCCGACCCGGCCAAGGGTCGGGTGCGCGAACGCGCCCGGCACGGTACCGACGATGACGAACCCGAGCCGCTGGTAGACCGATACCGCCGCCCGGTTGGACTCGGCCACCGCGTTGAACTGCATTCCCGCATAGCCGCGGTCCCGGGCCCAGTCGAGGGCGAACCGGCACAGCGCGGTACCCACCCCGCGGCCCCGCGCACCGGCGGCCACCATGAAGCTCGCCGTCGCCACATGCGCTCCGGGGCCGGGGCGGTTGGTACCCATCTTGGCGGTACCCAGAACCCGGTCGCCGTCGACCGCGACCACGCAGAGTCCGGGCGGCTTCTCGACCCAGATGTCGTACGCCTGCTCGTCGGTCATCACCGGCTCATAGGTGAAGGTATCCGCCGCCCGGACAACCTGCTGGACGATCGCCACCACCTGGGCCCGGTCGGCCTCGGTGAACTCCCGGATCCGCATCTCTCGCACGCTACCGGTCGCCCGGCCCCGACCCGCGCCCACCGGCGAGGTACCGGTGAATGCCTTGGCGTAGCGCGAGAATCCCGGT
>JAFMQQ010000689.1 GCA_017354595.1 Micromonosporaceae bacterium | reverse complement strand
GCAGAAGAGTTCGACGAAGGCCTCGGTACTCCACCCGATCGAGGCCGGGTCGAGTACGACGGTGAATCCCTTGATGACGCCGGTGGCGCGCAGCCGGTCGACCCGGCGCTTGACGGCGGGCGCGGAGAGGGAGACGAGGATCCCGATGTCGGCGTACGAGGTGCGGGCGTCGGCGGAGAGCGAGGCGATGATCCGCCGATCCACGTCGTCGACCTGCACCGCCCCGCCCCTCTCCGGCCCGTACCCGTCTGGTCCAGGCTACGGGCTGGGTCAGCCCGGGTAGTCGATGTTCTTCGTGACGAAGTCCAGGATGTTGTCGGTCCGGGCGGCGACCTCGAAGCCGGTCCCTTGTAGACACGCCGGTCCGGTGTTCTCGACCCCGTACACGGTGAAGGTGCCGGGCTCGGTCGCCAGGAAGTACGGTGCGCCGGAGTCGTACAGGCACGGCCTGCTGTCCGGCGAAGGCGCGAAGGGTAGCAGCGCGAGCCGGGTGTCGTCGGTCCCAACCAGCCGGAGCGCCGCGGAGTACAGCTGGTTCTGCGGCTGCGGGTCCACATCATTCAGCGCGCCCCAACCGGCCACGGTGAGCACCGTGCCGGGGGTTGGCGGCTGCGTCGCCAGGGTGAGCTTCGGGACCCGGGTCACCGGGGCGTCCAGCTTGAACAGCGCCAGGTCGCGGCTCGGGTCCTGGATCACCGCCACCACGCTCCGGGTCTGGCACTGCGGGCCGGGTACGGCCGAGCAGCCGAGCGTGGCGGTGATCGCAGCCGCCACCGGGTAGTTCACCCGGGTGCCGTCGGGCGTCCGGTTGCAGTGTCCGGCGGTCAGCAGCCACCTGGCGGTGAGCAGGCCGCCGGAGCAGGCGCTGTCGCGGGTACCACCGTTGCCGTCCGGAATCCCGGTGAAGGTCAGCTTGACCGCGAACGGGTACTGGTTGTCGAGAACGGGTACCCCGTCGCCGATCGCGTTTGCGGTACCGGTCAGCGCCAGGCCGACCCCGAGCAGGGCGAGCACGGTGACGCCGGCGGCCAACAGCTTGCGCCGGCGCCGGTTCGGAGGCTTACGGGGAGGTTCGGAGGTTGCGTTCGACATGCCGGGCACCGTACGTCTCGGTGTCCAAACAGGACTGGTGAGCGAGGCTACCCATTCCGTACCCGATATGTCGCCTGGCTACGGGTGCGCCGGCCGTGCTGTCTCCGCCACCTCGGGCTCGGTGCGGACCTCGAAGTTGACCGAGTTGGCGATGAAGCACAAGTGGTGCGCGCGATCGTGGACCGCCGGTAGGCGACCCGCCTGCTCCGGATCGGCGATCCGCACCCGGGGGCGCAGTACCACATCCGTGAAGCGACCGCCGCCGTCGGAGTCCTCGACCATCGTGCCGGACGGGTGGTCGGCGTAGTGGGTCACCACGATGCCCTCCTGCGCGCAGACCGCCAGGAACCACAGCATGTGGCATTGCGAGAGGGAAGCCACCAGCAGCTCCTCCGGATTCCAGCGATCCGCCTTCCCGCGGAACGCGGGATCGGAGCTGCCCGGGATCACCGGCTTCCCACCCGCGCCGATGTCGTGCGACCGCTCGTAGTCGCGGAGTCCGCTGGTGCCCGTCCCCGTGTTGCCGGTCCACGTCACGTCAACCTGGTAATGATGGGTCCTGGGCACGGCGACTCCCTCCGCGCGATCACCTCGACTTCACAAAGCTACTTCGGGTTGGGAATGAGGATCAGTGTTGCGGTCACCGTGTCACCGCTTCGGGTACCGGCGATACCGATGACCCTGCCCGCGGTCAGCGCACTGGGCTGCACCGTGGTGCGGTGCTCCACCACATGCAGGTTGCTGCCCAGCTTCCAGGTGAGGGTGAAGCCGTCCTTCGACTTCACGGTGATCGTCGTGGAGCTGATCGCGGTGACGGTACCGCGCTGCACGTCGAAGGTCTTCGTGCCGTTCTGGGTGTCCACAACTACTTCGCCGTGCTCGACCTTGCGTCCCAGCCCGCGGCGCAGCAAGGGCCGGAACGGGTGGCGCAGGCGGCGGCCCGGACCGGTACTCGCCGCGGGCGACACCCCGGCGTCCTCGGCGGTGAAGCCGAGCGAGGTCAAGGCCACCGCCTCGCCCGAGTTCGCGTCGACGGTCCCCGGAGCGGCGGCGGCGCCCGATGCGGCCGAGGCGTCACTGGCGCCCCGCAGGCCGCAACCGGCCAGGCCGGCCAGGGCCAGGGTGCCGGCCACGGTGATGGCGAGGATGCTTCGCGGTCTCACACTCATGCCTCCAGGGTCCACTGTGGAAGCCTGGTCACGGTCAGGGCTATGTACGGGTTTGGTAAACCGGCAACCGTACCGTGAACCGGGCGCCGCCCTCCGCTGCGTGGCCGGCCTCGATCTGGCCACCGAGCCGGCGCACCAGCCCGGCCGCGAGCGCGAGCCCGAGCCCGGAGCCCACCTTGCGGACGCCCCGGTACCGCTCGTACAGGGCGCCGCGCTGGAAGGCGACCGCGAGGTCCTCGTCGGTCAGCCCCGGCCCACCGTCCCGCACCTCGACCGTCGCGAACCCGA
>JAFMQQ010000688.1 GCA_017354595.1 Micromonosporaceae bacterium | reverse complement strand
GGACAGCGGACCGGCGCGGCGGCCACCACCCGGTCCAGCACCGGCCCCGAGGTGGGATCAGACCTGTCCTTCCCGGGCCCCACTGTCCACAAGCGACACGTCGACCTGGGTTTCCTGCTTCATGTCGTGACTGCGGCCAGTGCCGCGGCGGCCGGTGCCGGGGTGATGTTGTGGTTGATGTGGAAGAAGTTGGTCGGGTCGTACGCCCGCTTCACCTCTCGCAACCGGCCCAGGTTCTGGGTGGTGAAGGCGTCATCGACCCGGGACGGGTCGCCGAGGAAGTTGTAGAAGACCGCACCGATACCGGTGGGCAGGTGGCTGCCCGGGTTGTCCAGCGTCACCGAGAATGGCGTGCTGCGGTGCCCGGCCGGACCGGCGTCCGGTACGGCGGCGGCGATGGCGCCGCCCCAGTGACGGACCTCCACGGTCGTACCGTTCTCCCGATGGGCCGCGATGATGGTCGCGATATCCGAGTCGGTGAGGCGGTGGAAGAAGTCCTGGTGCAATGCCCTGACCCCGCCCATCTTCGCCTCGGCGAAGCCGCTGACCCGTCGTTCGACCTGTCCGGCGGCTGTCCAGAGTGGACGCAGTGCACGACCGGTGAGGTCGGTGGACATCGCCTTGACCACGACACCGTTGCCGCCCAGCACAACGGCGGTGCTCGCCGAGTCCGGCGCCGCCTGCGCCCAGCCGCGGTAGCGGTCGAGTACCTCGGCCGCGGCCTCGATCGGGTACGTCGCCACGGCGGTGAACACCTGCGACACCGGATACAGGCGGAACTGGAGGCTGGCCACCACACCGAAGTTGCCGCCGCCACCACGCAGCGCCCAGAACAGGTCGGGGTGCCGGTCCGGTGTGGCAGTGATGGTCCGCCCGTCGGCGGTAACCACCTCGGCCGCCAGCACGCTGTCCGCGGCCAGCCCGTACCGGCGGGCCAGCCAGCCCATGCCGCCGCCAAGGGTGTACCCGACGACCCCGACATCCGGCGACGAGCCGGCCAGCCCCACCAGGCCGTACCGGGCGGCGGCGGACAGGACGGCGCCCCAGCGTGCGCCCGGGCCCACGGTCGCGATGCGGCGCTGCGGGTCGATCCGGACATCGGACAGGTTTCCGGTCTTGAGCAGGACGCCGTGGTCGGCCGGCTGCCAGGTGCCGTGCCCGGTCGCCTGCACGGCGAACGGCAGGTCGAGGTCGTTGGCGGTGGTCACGGCCAGGCCGATGTCCGCCGGCTCCATCGCCTCCACGATCATCGCCGGGCGGGAGTCCACGGTGGGCGAGTGCGCGGCCCGATGCAGGTCGTAGTCGCGGTCACCGGGCAGGTGCAGTTTTGTCGTCATGCGGTCGAGCCTGGTCGCGTACCTCGCGATCAACATCCGTGGCGACCACGTAGCCGCCACGGAGCCGCAGCACCTAGGTATCCTCGGTGGGTATCCTCGGGGCGGTGGCGGCGCGGGTGGAGATCTCCGAACGAGAGGCCGAGATCCTGCAGGCCCTTCGTGACCGGCTGACCAACGCGGAGATCGCTAAGAAGTACTTCATCTCGGTGCGTACGGTCGAGACGCACGTGTCGAACCTGCTGCGGAAGTACGGTGTCGCCGACCGGCGGGCGCTGGCCGCCGTCGCCCTCGCCGGTACGCCTGCTCCGGCCGGAGGGTCCGGGTTCCGCGGTCTGCCGGTCGCCCGGACGCCGCTGATCGGCCGCGGCCGCGAACTGGACGCGGTCAGTGCCGCCCTCGCGGGTGGGCGGCTGGTGACCCTGGTGGGACCGGGTGGGGTGGGAAAGACCAGGCTCGCCACCCAGGTCGCGCAGGGCGCGGGCGACGGAGCGTTCATCGATCTGGTACCGGTCGGCGAGTCCTTCCTGATCGAATCCGTGGCCGCGGTCCTGGGCGTATCGGAGTCGCCCGGCCAGCCACTCGACGACGCGGTGCTCGACCACCTCAGCCGGGGCGGGGCGCTGCTGGTGCTGGACAACTGCGAGCATGTCATCAACGCCGTCGCCGGACTGGTTGAGCGGGTCCTCAATCGTTGTCCACAAGCGACAGTTCTGGCTACCAGCAGGGAGCCGCTCGATGTCCCGGGCGAACAGGTAGTCCCGTTAGGGCCGCTGCGCCTGGCGTCCGAGGCGGAGGAGCTGTTCGCTGCGCGGGCCCGGGCGGCCGACCCCGAATTCAGCGCCGATCCCACCGTTGTCACCGAGATCTGCCAGCGCCTGGACGGGATGCCGCTGGCGATCGAGCTTGCCGCTGCCCGCAGCGCCTCGCTGGGCGTCGCCGGCCTGCTCGCCGCACTCGACGACCAGTTGCGGTTGCTCCGCGGTGGCCGCGGGGTCGACGAACGCCACCGTTCGCTGCGCGACGTGATCGACTGGAGCTACCAGCTGCTCGACAGCGACGAGCAGGGCCTGTTCCGGGCGCTGGGTGCCTTCGCCGGCGGCTTCGATCTGGCCGCGGTCATCGCCGTGGCGTCGGACGAGGTCGGTCAACCTCCGGCTGGGCGCGGCTGCGCCGGTGCCACCGGACGTGGCGCGATCATCGACCTGTTGGGCCG
>JAFMQQ010000687.1 GCA_017354595.1 Micromonosporaceae bacterium | reverse complement strand
TTCGGTCCGCGCCACGGTACCCGCTCGACACCGCCGGGGAAAGCCGTCGGGTGCGGGTCGCGCGGCGGCATCCGTCAGCGGACGATCACGAGGTTGGCCATATCGACCACCGGCCGGTAGCCGAGGGCCGTGTAGATCTTGTTGGCGGTGGGGTTCGCCTGATCGGTGAACAGGCACGCCCGGGCGCCCTCGGCCAGCAATCGCCGGGAGACGTCGGCGACCGCGTTGCTCGCCCAGCCGCGCCCGCGCTGGTCCGGCGGTGTGTACACCGGGCCTATCCGGGCCACCCCGAAGGAGGGCTCGCTGGCGCCGGTGAGATGTACCCGCTCCCCCGCTTCATCGACCCAGAACCACAGCCGCCCGGCCCGGATCCGCCGCAACAGTTCCGTCCGGTCCGCCGCCTCGTGCTCGGTGGCGCCACGCGGCCGGCCGGCCTGGACGTCGGCGTCGCCGATGAACGCGGCGAACCACGCGGCGACAAGGTCCAGATCGTCCTCGGTGGCGACTACCAGGCGACCGGGTACCGGGGTCGGCTCGACCAGCGTGCCGAGCTCGTGCAGTCGGGTGTGCTGGCTGATCTCGACCCGGCCGCCACCCAGCCGGGCCAACTCGGTGGCGCAGATCTGGATGGTTGGGAGGGCGCCGTTGATCGCGAGCGGTTCCTCGCCGCGTTCGTACAGGGCGCCGGCCAGGGCGACCGCGGCCGGGTCGGGCATCGGCAGCAGGTACACCGGGTATGGCGCGAACAGCGCCGTCCTCATCCCGGCGCCGACCACGGCTCCGGCCTCGTCCCTGACGGCCAGAAGCCACGGACGGTACGGCCACGCGGGCTCGTCGCCCGGCTGCGACATCAGGTGCGCGACGGATGCCACGACCGTGCTCACCACCGGACTGGCGGCCAGGTGGTCACCGGCCGCCGCCAGGAAGTCCTCTGCCGCGGTGAAGAACTCCAGCTGCGGTCCGGCGTGCGGGACGGAACTCACGATGGAAGGCTAGCGATGGTACCCGGCGGCGGGCATCGGATTTCCGCCCGCGGTACCACTGCCCATTGTGGACAGTCGCGGCGGCAGCCGCACGTCTTCGCACACTCCATTGTGGTCTGGCCGGCTCAGCTGCCGTTGGCGGAGAAGTGCATGTAGTCCTTCAGCGATCGATAATCGCCGCCCCAGCCCCAGCCGACCGCGGTGAAGGCCCGCACGACCGGCCCGCCGGGCCGCACCATCCCGGGCCGCACATCGGTCCGGTCGAGGTAGGCCGTGGCCAGCTCCGGCAGCAGCACCTGTCCATTGTGGTACGGGTTCTGGAACGGGTTCACGTCGACGGCCAGCCCATAGGCGTGCTGGGACCATACCTTCTGGCCGCGTACCGGCCGGCAGGCGAACGCCTCGGTGGTGTTGCCGTCGCCGGTCGGCGGCGCGTCCAGCTCGGCCCGGCTGGAGATCCGCATTCGCTCGATCGGGAAGTCGGCGGCGAAGAGTTTGCCGAACACGGTGACCAGGGCGTGCGCCGCCCGCGCGTTGACCAGCAGCTCGCCGGTATGGGCGCGCCCGTCGAAGCCGCGGAAGCTGACCGTGAGGTAGCGCAGGTCCGCCGCCGTCACCGGGCAGTTCCTGGTCCAACTGGACCGGGCCAGCACGGCGCCGGGCACCATCTGGATGGTGGCGTGGAACCGGCCGTCGGGCGGCGGCGGCAGGTCATCGACGGTGATGATGGACCGGTTGCGCAGTTCCGGCGGGGTGTCCTGTGCGGCGGCGAACCCGTTGGGTCCGACCGGGAGCACCCGCGTTCCCAGCCACCGTGGTGCGGCGGTGGCGTTCCCGATCCGGGTGGCGGTCGGGCGCGGTACCCCGGCGCCCGACATCGGGGTGCCTGCTGGTTCGCCCGCTCCCCGGTGTGCCAGCGCGCCGGAACAGCTGCCCAGGGCGGAGCCGAGGCACGCAACAACGACCAGCACGCCCGCTACCCGGGCGGTACCGCGCAGCACCGTCAAACTCCACTCGCCTCCGCCGCGTGACCCCCGGACCGGCTTCATCCCTGGCTCGGGGGCCGTACAAGCTGGTTGTGGCGGGTGGAGGATTCGAACCTCCGTAGCTTTCGCGACGGTTTTACAGACCGCTCCCATTGGCCGCTCGGGCAACCCGCCGGGGTGGCGCACTCGCATGGAGCGCGGACCGCAAGCAAGGATAGCCGCAGGCCCCGGTCCGGACGCAAACGGGTAACGCTGGCGAGGCGCCCGGTCCGAGCCGGAGCCGGGCACATGCGAAGCTAGCCGGACCGACGTCCCAAGGAGCATTACTGTGGCGGACTCATCCTTCGACATCGTGAGCAAGGTCGACAAGCAGGAGCTCGACAACGCCGTCAGCCAGACGGCGAAGGAGCTGAGCACCCGGTTCGACTTCCGGGGCACCGGCGCCGAGATCAGCCATGCCGACAACGCCGTGACCATCAAGGCGGAGACCGAGCAGCGCGCCATGGCCGCGCTGGATGTATTCAAGGAGAAGCTGGTCAAGCGCAGCATCTCGCTGAAGGCCCTGGAGGCCGGCGAGCCCA
>JAFMQQ010000686.1 GCA_017354595.1 Micromonosporaceae bacterium | reverse complement strand
TGTCGATGCATCGGCGACCCGTCGCCGGCCACCATCATCGGCATGACAGCGAGAAGACATGCGACCGCGGCGGGTGTGCTCTACCTGATCACCCACGTCACGTCGATCACCGCGCTCATCCTGTACGGTCCGGTGCTGAACAACACCGACTACATCGTCAGTGGCGGCGCGGACGGCCAGATCCAGCTCGGGGCCCTGCTGGAGGGGATACTCGCCATCTGCGTCATCGGTACCTCGGTGGCGCTGTTCCCGATCGTGCGGCGGCAGAACGAGAGCATGGCGCTGGGCGTCGTCGGGCTGCGCATCCTGGAGGCGGGCGCCATCGTCGCCGGACTCATCAGCCTGCTGGCCGTGGTATCGCTGCGCGACGCCGCGGCGGCCGGCGCCGACCGGGCCGCCAGGGTCGCCATCGGCCAGGCGCTGGTCGCCTTCCACGACTGGACATTCCTGATCGGACCCAACCTGGCGCTCAGCGTCAGTACGATGCTTCTCGCGTACCTGGTGTTCCGGTCGCACCTGGTGCCACGGTGGATCGGCGCGCTCGGGATGGCGGGTGGCACACTCATCTTCATCGCCGCGATCGGTGAACTCTTCGGCCTCTTCGACCAGGTGTCGATCTGGGGCTTCGTGCTCGCCGTCCCGGTATTCGCCTGGGAACTCAGCTTCGCCTTCTGGATGATTATCAAGGGCTTCCGGCCGTCGTCACCGATTCTCGCCCAGTCGAGCCCGGTGGGATGAGTGGGCAGTGGGTTCCACTGTAGATGGTCGGGACGCACAGGTTGGAGTGGTCGCAGAGCGACGCCACCCCGGTGTCGCTCTGCAGCCGGTTGACCAGATCCGGCTCGCGCAGCAAGGCGCGCGCCATCGCTACGTACTGGAAGCCTTCGCGCATCGCGGTATCCATCGCAGACCGGTCGGTGATGCCACCCAGAAGCACCAGCGGCATGGACAGCTCCGCCCGGAACCGCCGGGCCATCGGCAGGAAGTACAGCGGCCGGTACGCGTACTCCCGGAACAGCAACCGGCCCAGCAGGCGTACCCCGAGCCGGTGTACCGGCGCCTGGGTGCGGGCGAAGGCGGCGATCGGCGCGGCGCCACGGAACAGGTACATCGGATTGAGCAGCGAGGAACCACCGGTGAGTACCAACGCGTCCAGGTGACCGTCGGACTCCAGCAGCCGGGCGAACGCGAGGGAGTCGTCGGGCCGCAAGCCAGACCGTACCCCGTCGTGCATGTTGACTTTGGCCAGTACGGCGATGGAGTCGCCGACCCGCTCGCGTACGGCCGCGGCGGTGCGGCGGGCGAACTCCGCCCGGTTGCCGAGCGACCCGCCCCACTCGTCCTTGCGCCGGTTCAGCCTTGGGCTGAGGAACGAGCTGATCAGGTAGTTGTGTCCAAAGTGGAGCTCGACGGCGTCGAAGCCGGCGTCCCGGGCGTATGCGGCGGCCTGCGCGTGCGCCTCGACGATCCGCACGATGTCCTTTGTGGATGCACCCCGGTCGAAGCCGAGCGAGACCGGGCTGAGCCGGGTGGTCGGCGCGAGCGAGCGCGACCCGGTGGAGCGGGCGTTGGCGACCGGGCCGGCGTGGCCGATCTGGGCGCAGACCTTGGCGCCGGTGGCGTGTACCGCCTCGGTGAGCCGGGCCAGGCCCGTCAGCGCCTCGGGGCGCCAGTAGATCTGGTCCCGTTCGGTGCGTCCCTCGGCCGCCACGGCCAGGTACGCGACGGTGGTCATGCCGGCGCCGCCGCGCCCGACTGCGGTGTGGAAGTCGATCAGCCGCTGGCTGACCAGTGCGCCGGGCGCAGCGCCCTCGAAGGTGGCGGATTTGATGACCCGGTTGCGCAGGCGCACCGGGCCGAGCCGGGCCGGCGCGAAGACGTCTGGCGGATTGGGCATGGCACGAGGGTACGGCGCGGGCAGGGATCCCGGAGCTGCTGGACGCGCACCCGTCGACGGAGCCGGTACACCTGAATGTCCCGGCGAAGTTCCGGATGGCTGGGAAGCCAACCAGGCCGTAACGACGATGTCGGTGTCCTATGTAGAGCGTGAGGCGGCCCCGACCGGCGGTGCGGCCGTACGCTACCCCCGGTAGGGAGTTGGCTACTTACTTGCCGTGTGCCATCCTCAAGGCTTCCATCTACAAGGCGATGCCGTCCGTTAGGGGCAACGTCTTCGCTCTGGTAGCGTTCCACCGCATACCTCCGCTCCTGCCGATGCAACGGAGCGCCGCATCTCGAATCTGGAGAAGCGATGGATGACGATACGTTGTTGCTGCGCGCCATCCTGCGTGAGGACTGGGACACCTACAACTCCATGGCCAAGGAGTTTCAGGATCAGGGCAAGGGCATGCCGGTCGCTACCATCCGCTTCGCCTTCTACGTCGGCATGGTGCGGTACTTCGCCAAGCGAACGGAGATCGAGGATGAGGTGATCAGGTTCGTGGCCCGGGTCCGCGCCGCACAGGCCGATGGCCGGGACATCCCGGCGCTGGAGGCGGAGGCGTTGATGTACGCGACCCTCGACGTGGACCTGCCGGGCGTGGCCGAGACG
>JAFMQQ010000152.1 GCA_017354595.1 Micromonosporaceae bacterium | reverse complement strand
CCTCGGCGAGGGCGACCAGGGCGGAGACCGGTACCGACAGCACGTTGTCGGCCTGCTGGGAGACGAGCGTGACGTCGACCGGCGCGGCATCCAGCGTGCCGAGTGCGTGCTGATCCGCGACGGAGACGACGACATCGATGGTTGTCGTACTGCTGCTGTTCGGGTTGTTGTTGTCGTTGCTGCTGGTACTGGCGACCGTACCGACGCTGCTCACCGTGCCCTGCACGTCGGTACCGCCGGGCAGTGTGACGGTCGCCTTGACGCCGGCCTTGACCAGGCTCTGCAGCGAAACGTCCAGTGCCACGTCCACCACTCTGGTGGTGCCGGTGTAGGTGAAGACATCGCCGGTTGCCTGCTGGCCGACGGCCGCCTTCAGCGCGGTGACGCGTACCGCGCCGGGGGCGACGGCGACCTGGTTGATGTCGACCGTACCGGTCTGGGTCAGGCCGAGGTCGGACTGCCACGCCTTGACCGCATCCGCGGTGGCGGTGGTGAAGTCCTCGTCGACGGTGAAACCGGTGTACCCCATGGCGTGCAGGTTGCTCTCCAGCTCCTTCACATCGGCGCCGGAGACGCCCACCTTCAGCACCCGGTACAGCGGCAGGCCGCCGTAGAGCAGCGGCACCGGCTGATCGTCCACTTTGTACGCCGGCTTGCCCCGGCCGACGCTCGCCCCGGCGGCCGGCAGCCAGGTGATGGTCCCGGTGCTGGACTGGTTGTTGCCGTTCGGGTTGCTGCCACTGGGGTTGCTGCCGTTGGGACTGCCGCTGGGCGAACTGCTCGGGTTGGAGCTGCTCGGGCTGGAGTCGCCGCTGCCCAACCCGGCCCGGGCCGACAGCGTACTGGTGTCGCCGTAATCGAGCGTCCCGCTCACCTGCGTGGTCTGGGTCAGCGTGCCCCGGATCACCTTGGCGGTGGCCGGCGGCAGCGTGGTCGCCGAGGCGGTACTGGGACTGCGTCCACCGAAGCCGATCGTGGCGGCTGCCGCGGCCGCGGCGACCACGACCACCACCACGCCCCCGACCGCGGTACGCGCGCGGCGGCTCATCCGTTGCCCCCCTTGCCGTCGGCCGGGCCGCCGCCCTGCATCATCAGCGGCGCGCCGCCCAGGGCACTGCGGCAGGCCTGCTGCGCCGCCTGGAAGGCAGGGTCGTTCGGGCTGAGCCCGTCGGGCAACCTGATGGCCGGGTTGGCCGGGTCGGGATCGGCGACGTTGACGCCGTGCTGGCGCATACACTGGGCGAACTTCCGCAGGTTCTCCAGCTGCTGTGGGTTGAGCGAAGGTGGCTCGCCGCCGTTGGGCAGGTAGTGCTGGCACGCCTGCCGCGCGGCCTGCACCTTCGACCTGTCGCCGCCGCCCTGGATCTGGATGCTGATGCCGCCGCTGCCCGGATCCGGGTCGGGCACGTCCACCCCGTGCGCCCGCATGCACCGGGCGAAGTCCACCGCCTGCTGCTGGCGGTCCTCCGAGACGGTCGGGGCCGGGCGGGCCGAGCCCGCTGCGCTGGCTCCGGCGACCGTGGCGATGCCCGGTTCCCTGTTACGGGACCCGCAGCCGACCAGAGCACCGGCGGCGACCAGGCCCACCGCCATCATGGCCAGACCCAGTGTGACCATCCTTCGCTTCCTGCGCAGAGCGTTCATGCGGACAGTAGAGCCACCCGGCGCTAAATCCGGCGTAACCAAGCAGTTCCTCACTTGCCACCGCCCGTGCCGAGTTGCAGGTTGCCCGGCAACAAGCCCTGGCAGGCCTGCTGCGCCGCCTTGAACTTCGGGTCGTTGGGGTCGATGTTCCGGATCCGGATGCCGGGGTTGCCCGGGTCGGGGTCGGGGATGTCGATCCCGTGTTCCCGCATGCACTGGGCGAACTTCTGCGCGGCCGCCAGCTGCTCCGGGCTCAGCGAGGGCGGTGCGCCGCCGTTGGGCAGGTACTGCTTGCACGCCTCCTGCGCGGCCCGCATCTTCTCCTGCGAGGTGCCTTGCGGCACCTGGATTTTGACAGCGCCACCGCCGCCCGGATCCGGGTCGGGCACGTCCACGCCATGCGCCCGCATGCACCGGGCGTAGTCCACCATCTGCTGCTGGCGGTCCTGGGAGGTGGTTGGCGTCGGCCTCGCCGTGGCGCTCGGCCCGGCACCGTTCGCGCTTGCCACACCCGGCCCCTTGCTGCCCGAACCGCAGCCCACCAACGCTCCGCCCGCGACCAGGGTCAGGCCGAGCACGATCAAAGCTCGCTTCATGTGGACAGTCGAGCAGGCATCGGCTAAATCCGGCGTAAGCACAGCGCGCCCCGGAAGGGCGCGTTTATGCCGGCGTTACGCGACCACGCGGCACCATGGAACGGTGCGGGTACTCGTGGTCGAGGATGAGCAGCTGCTCGCGGAGGCGGTAGCCGAGTGGCTGCGCCGGGAGGCGTTCGCGGTCGACCTGGCGTACGACGGCGACGCGGCACTGGAACGGCTCGGTGTCACCGAGTACGACGTGGTGGTGCTGGACCGGGACCTGCCGCTGGTACCCGGCGACGAGGTGTGCCAGGCGATCGTCGACTCCGGTGCCCGTACCCGGATCCTGATGCTCACCGCCGCGACAGCGGTACGCGACCGGGTCGCCGGGCTCGCCCTGGGCGCCGACGACTACCTGGTCAAGCCGTTCGCCTTCGTGGAGCTGGCGGCGCGGGTACACGCGCTGCTGCGCCGCACCGTACCGGCGACGCTACCGGCGCTGGAGCGGGCCGGCATCCGGCTGGATACCGCACACCACCAGGTGACCCGGGGCGGTCAGCCGGTACCCCTGTCCCGCAAGGAGTTCGCCGTACTCGCCGAGCTGCTGCGGGCCGACGGCTCGATCGTGTCGGCCGAGCAGTTGCTGGAGCGGGCCTGGGACGAGAACATCGACCCGTTCACCAACGTGCTGCGGGTAACCGTGATGAAGCTGCGGCGCAAGCTCGGCGACCCGCCGGTCGTCGAGACCGTACCGGGAGTGGGGTACCGGATTCCATGAGCAGAGGACGGCCATGAGCAGGGGACGGCCATGAGCAGAGCCACCATCCGCGTGAAGCTGACTGTCCTCTATGGAGGGTTGTTCTTCCTCGCCGGCGCCATCCTGCTGACCGCGATGTTCCTGCTGGTACGGCAGAGCGTCGGCGCCCGGCTCGGTGCGAAGGCGACGATCCGGATCGATACCGGATCGTCGAGCACCACGTCGGGTACAGTGCGGGGCCCCGCGCCGGGCGGGGCCGGCTTCAACCAACCGACCGCCATCCTGCCGGACGGCCGCAAGGTTGCCCCGGCCGAGGCGCTCGCCTTCGTCAACCAGCAGCAGGCCGCGGCGGCGGACGGCATCCTCTCCATACTGCTGATCGAGGGCGGCATCGCGCTGGTGGTGGTCGGCGCCGCCGCCGTCGGCCTGGGCTGGATCATGAGCGGCAGGGCGCTGCGGCCGGTACACGAGATCACCGCAACCGCGCGCCGGGTCGCCACCGGAGCGCACCGCGGCCTGCACGAGCGGATCGCACTCATCGGACCCCGGGACGAGATCAAAGAGCTGGCGGACACCTTCGACGACATGCTGGAGCGGCTGGACCGCTCCTTCGACGGGCAGCGCCGGTTCGCCGCCAACGCCTCGCACGAGCTGCGCACCCCGCTGGCGATCAACCGGGCACTCGCCGAGGTGGCGGTCACCCGACCCGGGGTCAGCCCGGACGCGCGAACCCTGGGCGAGACGCTGCTCGCCGTCAACGCGCGGCACGAGAGGCTGATCGACGGGCTGCTGACCCTGGCCGACAGCGAGAATGAGATCACCGAGCGGGTACCGGTCGACCTGCGTGAGGTGGCCGAGCACGTGCTCGCCGGTACCGACACCCGCGACCTGGAGCGCCGGGAGGCGCCACTGGCACCCGCCCCGGTACTCGGCGACCCGGTACTGCTGGAGCGGCTCACCCAGAACCTGGTGGACAACGCGATCCGGCACAACACGCCGGGCGGCTGGCTCTCGGTACAGACCGCCCGATCGGCGGAGGGTTGCACGCTGACGGTGGCGAACAGCGGGCCGGTTGTCCCCCCGTACCAGCTGGAAACGATCTTTGAACCGTTCCGCCGGCTGAACGGTGAGCGGCACGCGGGCAGCGACCGCGGCGTCGGGCTCGGCCTGTCCATCGTGCGTGCGGTGGCCGGGGCGCACGGCGGCGAGGTGACCGCGACGCCCAACCCCGACGGCGGGCTGACGGTGACGGTCCGGCTCCCGGCCAGCTAGCCGTGGGTGATCCCCAGTCGTAGCGCCTCGGCCGGGGCGCCGGGGCCGGTATCGAACCAGCAGATGTCACCCGGGCGGGCCAGTGCATCCCGGCCACGGCTGCGCTCGGCGAAGCGCGCCGCCAGGTCCGCGGCAGCACCCTGCCATACCTGGAATCCGCCGACCATGTCACCGGGGACGAGGATTCCGCGACCGATCCAGTCGACGGCGAGAGCCACCATGCGCCGGTACGCCTCCGGCGGCTGAAGGTCGAGCAGCGACTGGCAGGCGCCCTGCACCTCGTAATCCGAGGTCCAGTCGTCCAATGTGGACTCGAGTACCAGTCGCCTCACACTGTCCACGCCTCACCAGCCTGTCGGGTTGACATGAACCTTGAACGTCTGTCCATTTCCGGGGTTGACGTCGAGGGTCGGGATGCTCCCCGTCGACTTCGACTGGGTACGCCAGTTGACGATCGTACCGTCCGGGAGTTGCGCCATCTTGCCGGGAAACCCGGGCGGGGTGATGTCCTTGTACCCGCCCTTGGTCAGGGTGTCGAAGTATCCCTGCAACTCCTCCACCGACCTGACTTCGCGTACCGTGGGCCCGCTGCCCTGGCGACCGATGGCGGCGCCACGCTCCTTGACCAGATCCGCCACCGACGACTCGACGCTGGCCGGCAGGCGGATCTCGGCATCCCGGGCGGCCAGCTCCGGGATCGTCTTGGCGATATCCGCGGCCGCCACCTCAGCCGCGTCCTTGCCGAACGCCTTCTCCGCAGCCTTCGCCACCACCCCGGCCGCCTCCACGGCGACCTTGGCGACGACCTCCTTGCCGGCGCTAGCCAAGGATCACCTTCATCGCCTGGCTGATCAGGTAGTTGATCGCCAACCCGGTCAGGGTCTTGAACGCCGGGATCTCCAGCAGCGAAGCGCCGAGGGTCACCTCCGCCGTCGCTATCGCCTGTACGATCTCGACCGCCAGCAGTCCAAGTTGGATGATCACATTGACCTTGAGCGCGACCACCGCCGCGGCGCAGACCGCCAGCGCGCCCGCGATCGCCTGGGCGCCGAGTTCGCCACGGCCGAGGGTGCGGGCGGCGCGCTCGTCCTGGCCCCACAACTGCCGGAAGGCCTCGATGCTCTGCGCGTTGTTCTCCCGTACCACCTGGGCGGCCGCGGCGTCGGCGTCGGCGTGGATCGGCTGCAGGGTGGAGGCCAGATCCGTCCACATCTGGCCCAGCGCCCGGACCTTGTCCTCGTCCGTCTCGGGCCAGAAGTAGCCCAGGTCGTTGAGCAGTTCAGCGGCTCGGCTTGGAATCTGGATGGTCATCGATCCGCCTCCTCAGCCCTTTCACCGCGTCGTTGTCCGCCGCGTCCCTGTTGTCGATCGCGCCGGCGATGCCGTACAGCGCACCGTTGAAGCTTTCGAGGCTGGCGGCCACGGACTGGTACGACCGCTCAGCGATCGCGTGCGCCGCGTGGTACGAGGCGCCGATCAGACCGCCGATCGGGTCGCTACCGAAGATGTCGCCCATCCCGGCAACCCGGTTGGCATGCGCCGCCCACGCGTCGGTCAACCGGGTCGCGGCGTCACTGATCGAGTCACCACCACGGCGCAGGCTGACCAGATCGACGTCGACATCCCGCGCCTGGCTCACCGTGGCCCCCGCATCCTGGCGAGTACGTCCTCCAGCGCCTGGCCGATCGCGGCCATGCTCCGCATCGACTCGTTCTGCAGGTCCTTCAGCTCGGCGGACAGACCGGTGGCAAAGGTCTGCGCATCGCGCACCGCGTCGGCGGTACCCGCCTCGCGACGCAACTGCTCGAAGCCGGCATTGACCGCGGTGGTGATCTCCTCGGCCAGTCTCGCCACCGGCAGCCCCGCCGCTTCGGGATTGATCCGCAGTGACACCAACCGGTTCGGGCTCACCGTCACCCGGATCAGGCCGTCCGCGGCTTCGCCCTCGCCGCGCAGGCCGATCGGTTCCGCGTCCGGGCCGGCTTCTGCGGTACCGGCTCCCGCCCCACCCTGCGGGCCGAACGAACTCGCCGCCTCCAACGCCCGCCGGGTCCGGGCGAGCAGCGCGTCAAGCGTCTCGATTCCCAACCCCGCGCCGTCGCTCATCGCGCCTCCCGAGCCAACGAAGTGCGTCCAGATGGTAGCCCGCTGCGGCAAGCGTGGACCCGCCGGTCGGCGCGCTCAACCCGCCCGAATCAACCCGCCGGGTCAACCCGCCCGGGTCAGCGGTGGTCGTCGAAGAAGTCGCGGAGCAGCGCGGCGCACTCCTGCTCGCGTACCCCGGCGTAGACCTCGAGCCGGTGCGGCAGCCGCCGGTCGCGTACCACGTCCCAGAGCGAGCCGACCGCGCCGGTCTTCGGTTCCCAGGCGCCGAGGACCAGGCTCGCGATCCGGGCCAGTACCAGGGCGCCGGCGCACATCGTGCACGGCTCCAGGGTGACCACCAGCGTGCAACCGGCCAGCCGCCAGGAACCCAGCGCCCGGGCCGCACCGCGGATCGCCACGATCTCCGCGTGCGCGGTCGGATCCGCGGTGGCCTCCCGCTGGTTGCACCCGGTCGCAAGCTCCACTCCGTCCGGCCCGTAGACCACCGCGCCGACAGGTACGTCAGCGGAGTCGATCGCCTGGCGGGCGACCTGTAGCGCCCGGCCCATCCACGACTCGTACCGGGCAAGCCGCGGCCCGGGTGGCTCGCGCGGCTCGGATGGCCCATCGTGCGGGCCGGTCAGGCCTCCCGCAGCTCCTCCACTTCGTCCGCGCAGCCGATCGCCTGGCAGATCTCGGCCGTCATGTCCGCCGGCATCATGCCGTCCCGGCCGCACACCACCAGCAGCCGCTGCGCCGGCATGCCCAGATCCGCGAGCAGATCCGCGTCGCCGACCGGCTCCACGTCCGGCTCCTTGGT
>JAFMQQ010000685.1 GCA_017354595.1 Micromonosporaceae bacterium | reverse complement strand
CTCGACGTACGCGGCGAGCAGCGCATCGCTGCCAGCGGCGAGCGTCTCAACCACATCCGGGCCGCTGGGCGGATGTGGGGCGAAGCGGGCCCGGCGGGTACCGGCGGCTGCGACTGTCCCCATAGGAATGATCGCGTCTATCAGGCGGGCCCGGATCGCCGCCAGCACCCGGTCCGGGTCGGCGCCGCCCCGGTCAATCTTGTTGATGAACAACAGCGTGGGTACGTTCAGCCGCCGCAACGCCCGCATCAGCACCCGGGTCTGCGGCTGCACGCCCTCCACCGCCGAGATGACAAGCACCGCGCCGTCGAGCAGGCTCAGCACCCGCTCTACCTCGGCGATGAAGTCCGGGTGCCCCGGCGTATCGATGAGATTGACCGTCACACCGGCCACCTCGAAGGAGACGACGGCGGACTTGATGGTGATGCCCCGCTCGCGTTCGAGCGCCAGGGCGTCGGTCTGGGTGGTGCCCTCATCGACGCTGCCGATCGCGTCGATGACCCCAGCTGCGTAGAGCAGCCGTTCGGTCAGGGTCGTCTTGCCGGCGTCAACATGCGCCAGGATCCCCAGGTTGAGCGTTCGTCGCGGCAACCGCCACACCTCTCGACGAGAAGGAAGTCCTCAGTCCGAAAGCGGTGTCGGTCGCTCGCATCTCGCCTCCTGGTCGGTCGCCGTTCGGGGTGCCGGCCGGTCGCCGGCGTACCGACGGATTGCACCACGCCCGGCGCCTGCGCGCCACCCTTTTACCCTGCGCCGCCGATACCCAGGATTTGTTATGTTGTACGCTACATGTCAACTTCGAAGTGTGAGCCGGTCCTGGAGGTGCTTGATGTCCTTGCGCTATGCCCTGCTCGGCCTGCTCGCCGATGAGCCGGCCAGCGGGTACGACCTGACCAAGAAGTTCGAACGCCTGCTGCAGCGCTACGCCTGGCACGCCCAGCACAGCCAGGTCTACCCCGAACTCACCAGGCTCGCCGCCGATCGCCTGGTCGAGGTGGCCGCGGAGGGGCCGCGCGGCCGCCGCACCTACGCGATCACCGATCTCGGCCGGGAAGACCTGCGTCGCTGGATGCTGAACCCGCCGGAGTTCTTCTCGGTACGCAACGAGTTCGTGCTTCGCCTGTTTCTGCTCTCCACGCTCGAACCCGAGCAGGCAAAGGCGTTGCTGCGGTTGGTGGCTGAAGCCAATGACAAGGAGCTGAAAGAGCTCACCGACCGGGTGCGCCAGTTCGACGCGAACGCCGGACCCGGTGCGGCGCCATCGATGCAGCGGATGGTGGCCGAGTTCGGCCTGCGTTCGTTCCAGCTCATGGTCGACTGGGCGCGGTGGGCGCACGACCATATCGATGACGCGGCCGCGGCCGGCAAGCCAGCGCGCAACCGCGCCAAACGTACCACCGCTCGCGCGAAGCGGCCGGGACCGAGGACGGCACCGGCCCGCTGACCCGGCGCATGCCCGGTCGCTGCGGTCGACGGCCCAGCGGGCCCGGCCGGCCGGCGTCCCCCAACGACCGCAGCCCGAACTCCCCGGTCAGCCGCGCCGGTCCCTGGCCGGCCGCCTGCCCGGGCTGCTGCCGGGCGTCCCGATCTGCGCCCGGAGCATGTCCCGATCCCGCAACGCATGACATGTAGAACTTGACATCTCGTTTTCAACGTGTCAGATTCTCCTTGCGGAACCTCCGCCGGAGCCCCGACAGGACACCTGGCCCAGCTTCGAACCGCCCGCACCTGGCCGCCCTGACACCCTTGGAGTCACCGATGGAAAGCCACGACAGCCAGCCCGTCGCCGCCCAGCCCG
Organism: Micromonosporaceae bacterium; assembly: GCA_017354595.1. Taxonomy (GTDB): domain Bacteria; phylum Actinomycetota; class Actinomycetes; order Mycobacteriales; family Micromonosporaceae; genus DATEJJ01. The sequence continues at coordinate 756 of JAFMQQ010000685.1, read as the reverse complement.
GCGCCGACCGCAGCACCAGCCGGATCGCAGTCGTGACCGGCGCATCGAGCGGGATCGGCGCGGCGACCGCGCTGCGTCTGGCCCGCGGTGGGATCACCGTCGCGCTGGTCGCCCGCCGTGCCGACCGCCTCGCCGAGGTCGCCGCGAAGATCGCCGGCGAAGCCGGCACGGCCGTCGCCTATCCGGCCGACCTGACCGACGAGACCGCCCGGGAACGGGTCATCACACAGATAGCCGGCGAACTCGGCCCGATCGATGTACTGGTCAACAACGCCGGCCACGGCTACTACGGCGCATTCGCCGCCATGCCATGGCCCGACGCCCGCACCATCATCGAGCTCAACACCACCGCGCCGGTACACCTCAGCGGCCTGGTACTGCCGCAGATGCTCGCGGCCGGCGGCGGTCACATCGTCAACATCGGCTCCGGCGGAGCGCATGTGCACTTCCCCGGACTCGCGATGTACACCGGCACGAAGGCGTTCCTCGCGGCGTACAGCACCGCGGTCCACCGCGAGCTACGCCGGGCCGGTGTCCACGTCAGCCTGCTGCGCTGTGGCGACGTCGACACCGAGTTCTTCGACCGCATGGCGGCGCGCTCCAGCCGGATACCGCGCGAGCCACGAAAGATCCCGGTCGAGCGGGTGGCCGAGGCGGTCTGGCAGGTGCTGCAGCGACCGCGCCGGCTGGTCTGCGTACCCCGGTCGATGCGACTCGTCTCCGGCATTGAACAATGGCTGGGCTGGCTGCTCGACC
>JAFMQQ010000684.1 GCA_017354595.1 Micromonosporaceae bacterium | reverse complement strand
AACTGGTTCGGGTACCGGGCCGAGACGCTCGGCCGTGAGGTGTGGACCGACGGGCCGCTGACGTGGACCGACGGACCGGACGGCCAAAATGTGATGTTCCCGAAGTCAGAGGGCGCCGGCGAGCAGCAGCGTGAGGTAGATCAGGTAGATCGCGAGCACCGCGGCGATACTGACCACCGCGCCCAGTACCGGCGTCCGGTTGCGCCGGTCGGCCAGCAGCCAGGCCAGGCCGTACCCGAGGATCGGGAAGAAGGCGGCACAGCCGACCACTGGTACCAGTAGCACCGACCGCCGTACCAGCGGCAGCGCGACCAGCGCCGGGAGCGCCATCAACACCGCGAAGCCCAGGTACAGCAGGGCGTTGCGGCGGACCGGCCGGCGGCGCGACTGGTCGGCCTCCACAGTGGAGAGTATCGCGTCCACGGCGCGTACCCGGTCCGCGCTCTCCCGCAGCAGCGCGGCGGCGCCGGCTGGATCGGTCGGGGTGGCCTCCGGCGCCAGTGGCGGCCCCGGCAGCCGCGGTGCATCCACTGTGGAGAGCCGGGCGCGCTGTACGGCCAGGCGCGGGCGTAGCGCCGCCAGCTCACCGAGCGCCCCGTCCAGCGCGGCAGCCTGACTGGAGACGATCGAGGCCGCCTCCTGGCGTACCTCGTCCAGCCGCTGCGCGGCGGTCGCGTAGTCGTCCCAGGCGCTCACCGGCCGGCCTTCGCGCTCACGCCGGCCCCAGGAAGGGTACGATCACCGAGGTCTGTCCACTGTGGTGGTCGCGGAGCAGCGCCCGGCCCGGCTGTGGTTGCCAGTCCAGCTCCGGGTCGCCCAGCAACTGGGCGGCGTCGGCGGCCGGGACGTTCAGCAGCACCAGCCCGGCGACATCCTCCGGCGAGCCGCCGGTGTCCTCACCGAACCGGCGCAGCCCCCGCCACCAGCCGAACAGGTGCACACCGCGCTGAGGGCCCTGCCGCAGCAGCGGTTCCAGGCCCAGGCTGGGGCCGGTGTCCAGGGCGAAGCCGATGATGTACACATTGGACAGATCCGGGTCGGCGATCGCCTCCTTCAGCGCGGCCGCGTCTACCCGGCGGATCCGGTGCCCGGCCTGGGTCAGCCCGGTCGCCAGCGCGCCGGCGACCGGATCGGTGGCGGGGTGGAACGAGGCGAGCATGAACTCGACCGTGCCGGGTCGGTGTGCCGCGCAAAGCGACCAGCCCGCCGCGTGCAGCAGGTCGGCGGCGACCTCGCTGGGCCCGAGTACCGCCAGGTGCCGGCCGGGCGTCTCGGCGAGCGGGAAGGCGGCCAGCGACTGCGGTACGTCCACCACCCGGCCCAGGTACGCGGTCGCGGTGGTGGCGGCCGGTAGCGCCTCCGGCTCGGGTACCGGCTCGCGCTCGTACCCGGTGAACAGGTGTGGCGGGCCGGCACCGGCCGGCCGGGAGGCCCACAGCCGGTGGCGCACCGCGGCCAGCGCCTCCGGCTCGGCGTACGGGTCGGGGAAGCGCACCAGCCGCTCGTGCGCGCGCATCGCGCCGACCGGCCCGCCGAGACCGCCCGCGGTGTTCACCACGGCGGTACCCAGGCTCAGCTCGGTGGCGGCCCGGTTGCGGGTGTCCAGCACCGCACCGCCGCCGGGTAGCGCCACGCGCACCGGGAACTGGCCGAACAGCGAGTCCCGCCGGCCGGCCGAGGCACTTCCTCCCGCCGAGGCCGCGGGGCGACCGGCCGGCGAGCCACCCCGGTCGACCGCACCGGAAAGCGACTCCAGACCGCGCAGCGACCGGGCGGCGAGTACCAGATGGATGCCGTACCCCCGGCCCTTGCGCGCCAGCGTCTCCAGCGCCCGTAGCGCCGCCCGTGCGATCCGGTCCTCGGCGAGCAGCAGCGGTGGAAACTCGTCGATCACGCAGACCACCCGCGGTGGCCGGTGCAGCGCCGGCAGGTCGGCGTACCGGCCCACCCCGGCATCCGCGCACGCCCGTTCCCGCTCGGCGAGTTCGGCCAGCAGCTCCTCCAGCACCGCCAGCGCATACTCGCGGTCGGGTGCCGCACCGACCGCGTACGCCTGCGGTACCCAGGACGGGTCGTCCGCCCCGCTGGCCAGTTCGGTGAAGGACTCGCCGTCCCGCAGATCCAGCAGGTACATCCGCAGCTGGTCCGGACCGTACCTTGTGGACAGTCCATAGAGGACATTGGTGAGGAAGGCGGTCTTGCCGGAGCCGGTGCCGCCGCCGACCAGCCAGTGCGGCGTCAGCTCGGCCAGGTGCAGGTAGAGCGGCGTGTCGCCGGTGTGCCCGACCACGCAGCTCATCCCGTCCGCGCCGCGTTCCCGCCACAGGTCCCGCGGTAGCAGTTCAGACAGCGCGCTGCCACCGGTGAGCTGGGCCGCGACCTGGGCACAGACCTGCTGGATGGTGTCCGCGGGCGGGCCCGGATCGAGGTACACCGGCGAGTTCAACGCGCCTCCGCTGCCGAAGCCGGTACCCGGTGGGTCGCCGACCAGCGCGTGCGGGTTGCGTACCACCACCTGGGTGGCCAGCGGCAGCGCATCCTGCGCCGCCTGCTCGGTCAG
>JAFMQQ010000151.1 GCA_017354595.1 Micromonosporaceae bacterium | reverse complement strand
CCGCTCCAGCTCCAACTCACGGACCAGCGCCGGCGGCAGCAGACTGACCACATAGGACAGTGTCGAGACGGTGTACCCCGGCCCGAACGGCTGCTCGCTGACGGCCGCGCCACCGACCACCTCGCGGGCCTCGCAGACGCAGACCGAGAGCCCCCGCCTGGCCAGGTACGCCGCGGCGACCAACCCGTTGTGCCCGCCGCCGACAACGACCACGTCATAGCGACTCAAAGATCCACCTCCGCACTGCCGCCCACCCGCAGCTTGCGCCGGGCCCGCTCGTAGAACGTGGTCCGGCCCAGCCGGACGACCTGGGCCGCGCCCGGATCGGCGGTGACCGCCAGCCGTTGCCCCGGCGAGATGTAGCCCGCCACGATCCCGTCCACCTCGACCGCCAGCCGGCCACTACTGGGCAGCAGTTCCAGGGTCACCGGCTCCTGTGCGGAGAGCACCAGCGCGCGGTTGAACGCGGAGTGTGCCGCCGCCGGTACCACCAGCAGCGCCGGTACGGTCGGCGAGACGATCGGCCCGCCGGCCGAGAAGCTGTACGCGGTCGAGCCGGTGGGAGTCGCCACGATCACCGCGTCGGCGGCGTACCGGACGAACGAGTTCCCTTCCACCTCGATCGCCACCGCCGCCGACCCGTTCCCCGGCACCCGTACCAGCGCGATGTCGTTGAACGCGAGTACCGGCCCGGGTCCGGGTAGATCGGCCCGGACCGCCGTACGACCCTCCACTGTGTACCGATGGTTGTCGATGGCGGAGAGCGCCTCGGGCAGCTCGTCGACATCGATCTCGGCGAGGAAACCCAACCGGCCCAGATTGACCCCGAGCACCGGAGTGTGGCGGCCGGCGATCAACCGCATGCTGCGTAGCATGGTGCCGTCGCCGCCCAGGCTGACCAACAGGGTGGACCGCTCGACCAGCTCCGCAGCGGGTACCGCCACCGCCGAGCAGGCGATCCGGCCGACCTCGTCGGGCAACCCGAGTACGGTGACCTCGCGCTGGTCCGCCCAGCCGGTGATGGTCTCGATCGCCGGCGCCGGGTCCCGGCGTGGGTGAAGCACCAGGCCGACGGTGTGTACCAGCCCCACGCGGCAACTCTACGGCCGGCGGCGGCCGTACCATGTGCGCATGCCCGATGCCGCCAAACGGCACGACCCACCGCGCTTCGACCCCACGGTGCCGAACGTCGCCCGGATGTACGACTACTACCTCGGCGGCAAGAACAACTTCGCTGCGGACCGGGAGGCCGCCGAGCAGGCGCTGACCTTCGCCCCGGAGCTACGGGAGGGTGCCCACGAGGCACGCAAGTTCCTCAGCCGGGTGGTGTTCTTCCTCGCCGACGAGGGGATCCGCCAGTTCATCGATCTCGGTTGTGGCCTGCCGACGCAGGGCAACGTGCATGAGGTGGCCCAGGGGCGGGCCCCCGGGTCCCGCGTGGTCTATGTGGACAATGACCCGGTTGTCGTGGCGCACGCCCGCGCTCTGCTGGAGAACAACCCGCTCGCCGTGGCGATCCATGGGGATCTCCGGCAGGTCGGCGACGTCCTCGCCGATCCGGCGCTGCGCCGCCATCTGGACTTCACCCAGCCGGTCGCCGTACTGCTCTTCTCCGTCCTGCATGTCATCGCCGACGACGAGGTCTGCCAGCGGATCATGGACGAGGCCCGGGAGTCGGTGCCGGACGGCAGTTACTTCGCGATCTCCCACTTCGTCTCCGACCTGAACCCGGATGCCTACGCGAAGGTCGCGGGGGTGTACCGCGACAAGGTGGATATACCGGCGCATCGCCGGACCACCATGCGTAGCTCGGCCGAGGTCATACCGTTCTTCGCCGGCCTCGAAATGGTCGAACCGGGGCTCGTCTACCTTCCGCGCTGGCGGCCAGACGCCGCCGACCTTGACCGGGGGTTGCCCGAGGTGTCGGCGGTCGGTGGCGTCGGCCGCAAGCTGTCCGTCAGCTGATCAGGTTGTCGAAGTCGCCATCTTTGGTGCCGAGCAGGAAAGCTTCGATCTCCGAGCGGGTGTAGATCAGCGCGGGACCCTCAGGGTCCCGAGAGTTGCGTACCGCTATCTCCCCGTTCGGCAGCTTTGCCATCTCGACACAGTTGCCCTGTGAGTTGCTGCGTGCGCTCTTCTGCCAGCGCACGTTCCGCAACTCACCGGCTGGCTTGCTGCTCTCTGTCTGGTGCATCGTCATATCTCCTGAAGGATCTTGCCGAGCGACGCCACGGTTCGATCCGGGGTGTCGCTCTCGATACAGAGGCGCTCCATGGCCTCGATGTAGTGCTCGACAAGCTCAGGCTTGTCCAGGTACAGCGCACTGGTGAGCTGCTCCAGGTAGATGAGGTCGGGCAGGTCCGGCTCGGGGAACCGCATCAGCGTGAACGCCCCCGCCTCGCCGGCGTGTACACCTGCGCTGAAGGGAAGCAGCTGCAGGGTCACGTTCGGCAACTTGGTGGCTTCGATCAGACGCTCGATCTGTCCGCGCATCACCTCGCGACTGCCGATCGAGCGCCGCAGCGCCGCCTCGTCGATGACCGCCCACAAACGTGGCGCGTTCGGTCGGCTGAGCAGCTGCTGCCGCCTGGTGCGCAGGCTGACCCGTTGGTCCACCTGTTCTGGGGTGATGCCGGGCTGGCCGCTGGCTATCGCCCTGACATAGTCCTCGGTCTGCAGCAGGCCGGGTACGAACTGCACCTCGTAGGTACGGATCAGTGTCGCCGCCGCTTCCAGGCCAATGTAGGCCTGGAACCACTCCGGCATGACATCACCGAACTTGTGCCACCAGCCTGGTGTGTTCGCCTGCTTAGCAAGGGAAAGCAGCGCAGACCGGGGCTCGGTCTCCTCGACGCCGTACAGGCTCAACAGATCCTCGACGTCGCGCAGCTTGAATCCCACTTTTCCGGTCTCGAGCCGGCTGATCTTGGAGCCGGAGGCCCGGATGTGGTACCCCGCTTCATCCCGGCTGATTCCCTTCTCCTCACGGAGGCGGCGCAGCTGGGATCCGAGAACTATGCGAAGGACGGTGGGCCCGCCACCTTCCACCTGGTTCGTCACCCGATTCCTCCTGCTAGACCACCATTGGTGGGCTGAGGCACATTCTGGCACCTCCTCTCGCCGTCGATCCATCCACGGACGGCGATCTCGCGTCGTCCGCTGCAAATCCCGCTTGCACGTGCAGAGGGCATTGCATCTGCATCGGTGTTGGGGCGATGATAGTACACATCGATCGAGGGCTAGGTCGAAAGGCTTTAGGCGTGATGACGGAGGCGTTCCACAGGCTCCCCGGTGACGTGCAGACATCAGTCCGCGCCAGTGGGTGAGATGGGCGGGCACGCGGGAGTTGGCGGCTTTGCGCCGTTCTCCCTGGCGCATGACCCGTGCGCCCGCCCTTTGCCCGCTCGACCGGCCCGCCTGAACCGCGACATTCCCATACAGAGGAGGTGGCAAGAATGACGACACCGAGCCCAGAGGCCATGGAGTGGGCCGCGCGCCAGATCCTGCGTCAGCATGTCGAGCCACCGGACCCCGACCGCGCCACCGGCAGCTGCGCGCAGTGCACCGACGACGGCTGCCGGATGTTGGAGTGGGCGGAGGCGGTCCTGCACTCCACCCTGGTACCCGCCGCCTCGTAGCGGCAATCATCAATACGAAGCCGACCGCGCGCGAGAATGCGTGGCCGTCGGCGTACTAGTCGCGCCCAACCGTTGGCCGCTGGCGTGCTACCCGAGCCCAACTCTGCAATCCGAAGGACATGTTTCGGGGCTCCCTTTCACGGTTTTCACAGGCATCATGGGAGCGGTACCACAAGACATGTTCGGCTCACCGGAAGAATGTGACGGCAGGGGACAATGCGGTACGGAAGCTTCGACGATGCGCGGCGGGAGTACGTCATCACCCGTCCAGACACCCCGCTGCCCTGGGTGAACTACCTGGGCACCGAGGCGTACTTCGGCATCATCTCCAATACGGCGGGCGGCTACTCCTTCTACCAGGATGCGCGGCTGCGCCGGCTCACCCGGTACCGCTACAACAACGTGCCCCCCGACTTCGGTGGTCGCTACCTCTACCTGCGGGACAACGCCTCCGGCGAGTTCTGGTCCCCGACCTGGCAACCCACCCGTACCGACCTGGACGAGTACGAGTGCCGGCATGGCATGTCCTACACCCAGATCTCCTCCACCCGGTCCGGTATCCGCGCGCAGACGCTGTACTTCGCGCCGCTGCACGAGACGCTGGAGGTATGGCGGCTGCGGGTCACCAACGAGCGGGACACGCCGGTCGACCTCTCCGTCTTCTCCTCCGTCGAGTTCTGCCTCTGGGACGCGCTGGACGACGCGAGCAACTACCAGCGCAACTACTCCATCGGCCAGGTCGAGGTCGTCGACGGGGTGATCTACCACAAGACCGAGTACCGCGAACGGCGCGACCACTTCGCCTACTTCGCCTGTTCGGAGCCGCTGGCCGGGTACGACACCCAGCGCCAGAACTTCCTCGGCCCGTACCGCGGCTTCGACACCCCGGTCGTGGTGGAGCGCGGCGAATCGGCCAACTCCATCGCCCGGGGCTGGCAGCCGATCGGCAGCCACCACGTGAAGCTTTCACTCGCGCCCGGTGCCACCCGCGAGGTGGTGTTCGTGCTCGGGTACGCGGAGAACCCCAGGGCGGAGAAGTTCGACCCGCCGGAGTCGCAGACCCTCAACAAGAGGAACGTGCGCCCGGTCATCGAGAAGTGGCTTCAATCCTCCACAGTAGAGCAGGGCCTCGCCGAACTGCGCGACTACTGGTCCCAGCTGCTGTCCACTTTGGAGGTATCCACACCGGACCAGGACACCAACCGGATGGTGAACATCTGGAACGCGTACCAGTGCATGGTGGTCTTCAACATCAGCCGGTCCGCTTCGATGTTCGAGACGGGTATCGGTCGGGGGATGGGATTCCGCGACTCCAACCAGGACCTGCTCGGCTTCGTGCACCTGGTACCCGAGCGGGCCCGGCAGCGGATCCTGGACATCGCCGCCACTCAACTGCCCACCGGCGGTGCCTACCATCAGTACCAGCCGCTGACCAAGCGCGGCAACGACGGCATCGGTTCCGGCTTCAACGACGATCCACTGTGGCTGATCCTCGGCACCTCCGCATACCTGAAGGAGACCGGGGACACCTCGATCCTCGACGAGCCGGTGCCGTACGACAACGATCCGGCTACCGCCACCCCGCTCTACGAGCACCTGCAGCGTAGCCTCCAGTACACATTGGACAGACTTGGCCCGCACAGCCTGCCGCTGATCGGCAGGGCCGACTGGAACGACTGCCTGAACCTCAACTGCTTCTCCGATACGCCGGGCGAGAGCTTCCAGACCACCGAAAACAAGGAGGGCGGCGTCGCCGAGTCGGTCTTCATCGGCGGCCTGTTCTGCCTTGCCGCCAAGGAGTTGGCTGGCATCGCCTACCTGCGCGAGCAGCATGACGATGCGAAGAAATACCTGGATGCCGGCGAGACGATGACCGCGACGGTCGCGGAGCACGGCTGGGACGGCACCTGGTTCCTGCGCGCCTACGACTACTTCGGCAACAAGGTCGGCACCGCGGCGAATCCGGAGGGGCAGATCTTCGTCGAACCGCAGGGTATGTGCGTGATGGGCGGCATCGGGCTCGATAACGGCCGGGCCGTGCAGGCGTTGGCAAGCGTGCGTGACCGGTTGGCGTTCGAACATGGCATCTCGATCCTGCAGCCGGCGTTTACCCACTACTACGTGGAGCTCGGCGAGATCTCCTCGTACCCGCCGGGGTACAAGGAGAACGCCAGCAACTTCTGCCACACCAACCCGTGGGTGTGGATCGGGGAGACCATGGTCGGCAACGGCGACCAGGCCTTCGCGTACTACAAGGGGCTCAACCCGTCGGCACGCGAGCAGATCAGCGAAGTGCACAAGTGCGAGCCGTACGTGTACGCGCAGATGGTGGCCGGGCCGGATGCGGAGCTACCGGGGGAGGCGAAGAACTCGTGGCTCACCGGTACCGCCGCCTGGAGCTACGCCGCGATAACCCAGTGGATCCTGGGCATCAGGCCCGACTTCGACGGGCTGCGGGTGGACCCGGTACTGCCCAGGGACTGGCGGGGCTTCCGGGCGACCCGGCGGTTCCGTGGCGCCACCTATGAGATCGCCGTAACCAAGCCGGCCGGGGCCACCGGCCGGATCCGGCAGTTGGTGGTGGACGGGGTACCGGTGGAGGGCAACCTGCTGCCGCTGGCGCCGGCCGGCGCGACGGTCCGGGTGGACGCCGCCATCGAGTAGCGCTACCGGTGCGAACCGCGGAATAGAGGTTGCGGCCGGCCGTAGGTTGGTGGTGTGGAGAGTCTGACCACCCGACCGTACCGGGAGGCGGACGCGGCAGCGGTCGCCGCGCTGTACAACGCGGTTGACGAAGCGGCCGGCGGATACGCTGCCGTGACGGCCGAGCTGGTCGAGTCGTTCGTGGCGGCGACGGTACGGGCGCCGGCCCACGATACCCGGATGGTCGTCGCGCCCGATGGCGAGCTGGTCGGCATGGCGATGGTACCGACGCCTCCGCCCGGCGGCTTCCGGGTCGACCTGTGGGGTGCCGTCCACCCGGCATGGCAGGGGCGCGGGCTGGGTCGCGAGCTGCTGGGCTGGCAGCTGGCCCGGGCCGCCACGATCCACGATGCGAGCGCGCCGGACGCCAGCTGGGAGGTGCAGGCCGACACCCTGGTCGCCGACGAGGCGGCGCAGCGGCTGTACCGCCGGCTCGGGATGGTACCCGCGCGGTACTGGTTCGAGATGGAGGCGGCCACCGCCTCGGCGCCGTCGCTGCCGGTACCGGACGGCTTCCAGATGGTCGGGTATCGGTCCACATTGGACAAGGAAGTGTACGACGCGCACATGGAGGCGTTCGGCGACCACTGGGGGTTCCAGCGCGACGAGTTCGACCGCTGGACCGAGATGTCGGTGGGCTCGCAGCTGTTCCTGCCAGGGCTGTCCCTGATCGCGCTGGCGGATGGCCAGATCGCCGGCTACGTGCTCTGCTACCGCGAGGCGGAGCCGGGGCGGCTGTACGTCGGGCAGGTCGGGGTACGCCGGCCGTGGCGCCGGCGCGGCCTGGCCGCGGCGCTGCTGGTCGAGGTACTGCACCGGGCGGCCCGGGCCGGCG
>JAFMQQ010000683.1 GCA_017354595.1 Micromonosporaceae bacterium | reverse complement strand
CCGGCGCGCAGACGTACTCGGCAAAGGCACCATAGATCTCGCCAAATACCTCAGCGCCGGGCCGGAACCGGGTCACCCCGGCGCCGGCGGACTCCACCACACCGGCGAAGTCGGTGCCCGGCACCTTCACCTTCGGCGTCCGGATGCCCATCCCCAACCGGGCCAGGTACGGGTCGCCGCGCATCAGGTGCCAGTCGCGCGCGTTCACCGTGGCCGCGCGTACCCGTACCAGAACGTCGCCGTTGGCCGGCTGGGGCGCCGGTACCTCGCGCAGGGCGAGTACCTCGGGCGAGCCGTACCGTCGCTGAACAATCGCCTTCATGCGTCTCATGGTGCGCGCCGGGCGGGTCGGTTTCATCGGAGCAGAGGCCGGCGCCGCACCCGCCGATGGTGGGTGCGGGACGCCGTACTTTAGTCTGAGCTGTCTTTGACCCGCCTGGTCTCGTGCGCCCACATGGCGATCTCCACCCGGTTCCGCACGCCGAGTTTGGTCATCAGGCTGGTGACGTGTGTCTTCACGGTGCTCAGGGTGATGTAGAGCTGCGCGGCGATCTCGCTGTTGGTGCGGCCCCGCGCTACCAGTGCGAGGACCTGCTCCTCGCGATCGGTGAGCGCTTCGATCGGCTGCCTCGGTGGTGCGGCCGGTGCCGCGTCGGCGAACGCCTTCAACAGCCGGGTGGTCACGCTGGGCGCGATCAGCGCGTCGCCGGCCGCCGCCGCGCGGACCGCCTGGGCGAGCAGATCCGGGCCGGCATCCTTGAGTAGGAAGCCCTTCGCTCCGGCGCGCAGCGCGGCGTAGACGTACTCGTCCAGGTCGAAGGTGGTGATGACGACGACGGCGACCGGGTCGGCCACCGCCGGACCGGCCAGCGCCCGGGTCGCCTCGATGCCGTCCATGCCGGGCATGCGAATGTCGAACAGGCACACGTCGGGTCGCAACCGGCGGGCCAGCTCGAGGGCGCGCCGCCCGTCCGCGGCCTCACCCACCACCTCGATCCCGGGCTGGGCGTTCAGAATCATCACCAGGCCGGTACGCACGATCTCCTGGTCGTCGGCGACCAGCACGCTGATCGTCACGCGGCGACGCCAGCGCGCGGATGGCTGACCGGGGCACGCCGGGGCAGTACCGCGTTGACCGTCCAGCCGCGCTGCGGGTCGGGGCCGGCCTCGCACACTCCGCCGAGCAGGTCGGCCCGTTCCGCCATGCCGGTCAGCCCGTACCCGGGCGGGCTGCTCGGCCGGGTCGCCACTTCGCCGTCGTCGCTGACCCGCAGCCGTACCGAAGTGTCGTCGGCGGCGACCCGGACCAGGATCCGGGTCGCGTTGCGGGCGTGCCGGCGGGCATTGGTGACCGACTCCTGAGCCAGCCGGTACAGCGCCGAACCGACCGAGGGTGGCAGGTCGTCCAGGTCGCCGGCGAGCTCGACCTCCACCGCGGGACCACCTCGCGGCGGGCTGGCCAGCGCTGCGATGTCGGCGACGCGCGGGCTGGGGGAAAGCGCCGGCTCGGTGCGCAGTACCCGGACCATCGCCCGCATCTCGGCCAGCGCACGGGACGCCTCGGCCTCGATGACCCGCAGCGCCTCGGTCGCCGCATCGGGGTTGCCAGCCGAGGCGGCCAGCCCGGCCTGGGCCCGGATCGCCATCGCCGACACGTGGTGTGCCACCGTGTCGTGCAGGTCCCGGGCCAGCTGTGCCCGCTCAAGCAACTTCGCCCGCTCCAGCTCGCGCAGCCGGGACCGGGCGCGGTACCGCTGCGCCAGGCCCAGTGCGGCGGCGGCGCAGAGCACCGCGACGCCCTCGAACACCTGCGTCGGGCCCAGGTAGCCGAGCAGCAGCGAACTGCCGAGCTTCGCCAGCAGGATCGCGGCGCCGATCACCGCCGCCCGCCCGGATGCCCAGCGGAACAAGGCGTACGGCAGCAGCAGCATGTACCCGAACGCGTCCAGCTGCGAGTCCGCCCCGATCGCCACCGACAGCGCGAAGCAGGCCGTGAATGCGATCGCGACCATCAGCAGCGGCCGGGTGCGGCGCCACAGCAGCGTGGGTACCAGCGCCACCGCGACCACTGTGGAGAGTACCCGCGCCGGAAGGTGCGGTTGGAAGATCCCGTCCAGCACCGATAGCGGAATCAGCACCACGACCAGAGCCCAGTCGCGGCACACCCGCCAAGGTGGGTTGGGCGCCGCCGGCTCCTGCCAGACCGAGGGAAGCAGTGCCTGCATTTCATTGATGGTACGGGGCGGCCTGCTACAAAGCGCCGCCCGATCGGGCCGCATGCCGGCGCGCCTTGGCCCGGTTGCCACACCACTGCATCCGGCACCAGCGGCGGCGGCCGCGTGGATCGTGGAACAGCCAGCCGCAGCCCGGTCCCGGGCAGGCCATGACCGCGCTGGGAGGAAGGGTGGTGAGCAGCTGTGCGGCGGACCAGGCGACGGCGAGCAGCGGCAGGGTGAGCCGGTCGGTACCGCGCCCGGCCTCCGGCTGCCAGGTCGCGATCGCCTGGACTTCGCCCGCACCCGGGCTCGCCTGGCTGCGGGACATGCCGGTGCGGTCCGCGCGGGC
>JAFMQQ010000682.1 GCA_017354595.1 Micromonosporaceae bacterium | reverse complement strand
CGCCGGGGCGACGCGGCGTGCCGTAGACAGTCACGTCAGACGACGATACGCGGGCCCGCGGTCGCTGTGGTTCAGCCAGCCGGTCGCACCGTCGCGTACCGCCGCGTGGACCGCCCGGGCCAGCCGGGCACCCCAGCGCGACCGCGGACCGCCGTACGGTTCCGGCAAGCCGGTCGCCGCGGGATCGGCGCCACAGAGTACGCAGGTGGCGTCGGTGGCGGTACCGGTGCCCGGCACGCCGAGCTCCCACAGCGCCTGTGCCTTCGCCTCGGCGACCGTGGCCACCGCGTTCACCAGCGCCGCGGCCGACAGCGGCGCCGGTACCAGCGCCACCACGTTCACCGTGCCCGGCCATCGGGCACCCCCGTCGCCATCCGGCGCCGCCGGCCAGGCCGGTGCGCCCAGCCCGACCGTGGCGCACACCCGTACCCCGCCGTCCTCAGCGGTCCGGTACTGCGACACGTCCAGCGCGGTCAGCAGCCCCACCCCGGGCCCGGCGAGGTCCAGCCCGGCGGCGATCTCGCCCAGGTGTACCTCCGGATCATCGCGGTCGTAGGAGGCTGGCACGGTCGCGTTGAGCACCCAGGCGCGGGTACCGATGCCGCCGCCGAGCGGCGCCGAGGCGATTGCGAGCAACGGCCGGTCGAGCCGCCAGAGCAGTACCGGGGTCGGCGTCCGGCGTAGCTGCGGGTACACAACGGACATCCTGCCGCAGGCCTCGCGGGCAGTTGACCGGCAAGCCCTTAGACTTGCTTCGGCTGGAGGTGCGGGATGGACGAGGTACTGGCGCGGAGCGGAATCTTCCAGGGGGTAGATCCGGAGGCGGCCGAGGCCCTGGCGAAGGATCTGGAGACGTTGGAGATCCGCAAGGGCGAGGTGCTCTTCAACGAGGGCGACCTGGGCGACAGCCTCTACATCATCCTCTCCGGCAAGATGAAGCTCGGCCGCCGGGCAGCCGACGGCAGGCAGAACCTGGTCTCCATCATGGGTCCCTCGGACATGGTCGGCGAGCTCTCCCTCTTCGACCCCGGCCCGCGGACCGCCACCGCAACCGCGCTCACCGATTCCCGGCTCAGCCGGCTGCGCAAGCAGGCCCTGCGCCCCTGGCTGACCAACCGGCCCGAGATCGCCGAACAACTGCTCCGGGTGCTGGCCCGCCGGCTACGCCGGACCAACGACGCGCTGGCCGATCTCATCTTCACCGATGTACCGGGGCGGGTGGCGAAGAACCTGCTGCAGATGGCGAGCAAGTTCGGCACCCGCGAGGCGGGTGTGCTGCGGGTGACTCACGACCTGACCCAGGAGGAGCTGGCCCAGTTGGTTGGCGCGTCCCGGGAGACGGTCAACAAGGCATTGGCCGACTTCGCCTCGCGCGGCTGGCTCCGGCTCGACGGCAAGAGCGTGATCATCCTCGACCCGGAGCGGCTGGCCCGCCGGGCGCGCGTGTGACGGCACCGCCCACGGGCCGGGCTACTCGGCCGGCTGGATGCGGTGCGTCGGGTCATCCCAGGAGACCGCGGGGCGCCATTGCACCGGTACCGGTTGGGACGCGGGTATCGGCGGCAAGGAGAGCGCGGCGAGCCGGTCGCGCAGCCCCGAAGCGGTCGGGCGGGCAACCAGATCGTTGCTCATCCCGGCCCGGAGCAGATCGAGCAGCGCGGCGGAGACCCCGGGCAGGTCGGGTACCGGCTGATCGAAGAGGTTCATCAGGCTGATCAGGCTCGGGTTCTGCTCCTCCCGCCAGCGCGGCGGCCGGCCGCGCATCAGCGCGTACAGGGTGGCGCAGAGCGAGTAGACGTCACCGCCGGGCGCGGGCTGGGTACCGCTGCGGAACATCTCCCGCGGCGCGTACGCCGGGGTGAGCACCTCCAGCGATACCGTGGCGTCCCGGCTCTCGGCGAGCACCGCGAGCCCGAAATCGGCCAGTGCCGGCTCGCCGAAACGGGAGATGAGAATGTTGGCCGGCTTCACGTCGCGGTGCAGCACGCCCAGCGTGTGCGCGTCGGCCAGCGCGTCGGCGATCTTCACCCCGACATCGCGCGCCTCGGCCGGCTGCAACGGAGCGACCTTGAGCCGGTCCGCGTACGAGCCCATGCACAGCTCCATCACCAGGTACGGGTGGCCGTCGGCGGTGACGCCCGCGTCGAACAGGTCGACCACATGCGGGTGGCTCGACATCCGGCCGGCGGCGTGTGCCTCGCGAACGAACCGGCGCTGGTCCCGGTCGGTCTCGAAGGCCCGGTTCTCCACCTTGACCGCGACCTCGCGACCCACCGAGACCTGGCTGGCCCGGTAGACCGTGGCGTACCCGCCCCGGGCGAGTACGGTCAGCCCGGTCAGGCCGGGTACGACCGGCGGTGGCAGGGCGACGGACACGTCCACGGGATCGAAAATACGCCGGGCAGGGCCCGACGGGATGTCAGCCGACCGGCTCGGCAAGCTCCTGCTCGGCAAGCCCGGCTCCCTGCTCCGCCGGCACTGTCCCCGTGAGCGAGGCGAGCAGTGCGTCGCTGCCGGCCCGCTCGCTTACCTGTGGTGTCCCGTATGCCGCCGCCACCGCCTCGGCA
>JAFMQQ010000681.1 GCA_017354595.1 Micromonosporaceae bacterium | reverse complement strand
CTACCGCCCGGAGTCAGGCAGACCGGTGCGCGGTCACCGGCGGGTGCCTGCGCGCTGGCGGCCTCGACCGCGGTTTCGCCGAGCGCGGCGCCGATCGCCGCCGCGGCGCTGCCTTTGAGTAGTTCTCTTCGGTGGATCCTCGGCATGCTGCCCTCTCTTCTCCCGTCACGGGTCGCAGGCGTCGGCACCATGCGATCCGCTAGACGGACCTATCGATCCGCTACATGGACGCAAGATAGACCGAGCCACCACGCTTCACAAGACCCGCTACGGACACGGCTCCGTCATCGACCTGAAACCTTGCCCGGCAGGAATGGCGGGCGTATGGTCACGGAAACCGATACGCGGTTCGCCTGGTCCGCTATACGGACCGGAGTGAGGAGACCCTCTCATGCCGTCGATGACACCGGCTCCGCCGGCTCAACCCGTCCGACCACAGTCCGTCCCATCAACACGGAGTGTCTGGTCTCGTCCGCAGGTCGAGTGCCTCGAGACGCGACCGGAGATCACGGCCTACGCAGGCGGCGGCGATCCGTGGAACAACCACCGCTGAACCGGGCGGAGTTCACCGAGGCGCTGTACGGCCTGCGGGACCGGTACTGGGACAGGCATCCGTTCCATCTGCGACTGCACGCCGGCGGCGCCTCGGTCGAGGACATCCGCCGATGGGTCGCCAACCGCTGGTACTACCAGAACCGGCTGACCCGCAAGAACGCCGCCATCATCGCCAACTGCCCAGTGGCCGAGGTCCGTCGCCTGTGGACACAACGGCTGGCGTTCTACGACGGCGACCAGGACAGCAACGGCGGCCAGGCCGACTGGCTGGCTCTGGCCGACGCGGTCGGCCTGGACCCGGCCGAGGTGCGCGATGAGACCCGCGTGCTGCGCGGTACCCGCTTCGCGGTCGACGCCTACCTGCACTTCTGCCTGACCCGCCCATGGACCGAAGCCGTCGCCGCCGCCCTGACCGAGATGTTCTCCCCGCAACACATGACCGACCGCGTCCAGGCCTGGCGCCGCCACTACGACTGGATCAAACCCGACGGCCTCGCCTACTTCGAGAAGCGCATCCCGGTGGCGCGCCGCGACAGCGAGGTCACCCTGGAGCTGGTGCTCGCCCACTGTCTGACCCGGGCCGAGCAGGACGCCGCCGTCGCCGCCCTGCGATTCAAGTGCGACGTGCTCGGCGCGATGCTCGACGCCATCGACTACGCGGGCCGGCAATGACTCAGCAGGCCGGTCTGGGTTTGCGCCGCGGTGTGCGACTGGTTCACGATCCGGTACGGCAGCGCAGCGCTCTGCTCTACCCCGAGGGCGTGCTGCTGCTCAACGACACCGCCACAGCCATCGTCGAGCGCTGCGACGGGCGGCGCCGCGCCGAGCAGATCCTGGCCGACTTATCGGCCGACTATGACCGCGTCTCCCCGGCCGATGTACGCGACCTGCTGTCGGACCTCGATACGCGTCGCCTGCTCGCCACCGACGGCACCGGGCTGCCGGTGGAGCCCAGGCGTGCCGCCGGTGTGGATGGCACGGCGCGCTCCCCCGCCCCACTCGGACTGCTCGCCGAACTGACCTACCGGTGTCCGCTGCACTGCGCCTACTGCGCCAACCCACTCAACCTCACGGACTATCGCGACGAACTGAGCACGGCCGACTGGATCCGGGTGCTCGGACAGGCCCGAGATCTGGGCGTTCTGCAGGTGCACTTCTCGGGCGGGGAGCCGCTGCTGCGGCCAGACCTCCCCGAGCTGGTCGACCACGCGCACCAGCTGGGCATGTACGTCAACCTCGTCACCAGCGGCATCCCGCTGTCGGCCGGCTCCCTGAGCAGCCTGGTCGACGCCGGACTCGACCACTTCCAACTCTCCATTCAGGACGATCGGGCATCCGCGGCTGACAGTATGGCCGGAATGCCGGCGCACGCCCGGAAACTGGCGGTCGCCGCCCAGGTCCGCGAGTACGGACTCCCGCTGACCATCAACGCCGTGCTGCACCGCGGCAACATCGAGCGACTCGCCGGTCTCACCGAACTCGCCGTGACGTTGCGCGCCGACCGCCTGGAACTGGCCCACACCCAGTTCTACGGCTGGGCACTGCCCAACCGGGCCGCCTTGATGCCCACCGAGGAGCAGGTGCGCGCCGCACAGCGGGCCGTTGCGGCGGCGCGCCGCCAGTACGGCGACCGGATCGAGATTGTGTACGTGGCCGCCGACTACCACACCGGTACCGCGAAACCCTGCATGGACGGCTGGGGGAACCGGCAACTGGTGATCGCCCCCAACGGCGACGTGCTGCCCTGCCTGGCGGCCGCACAACTGCCCGGGCTCGAGATCCCCAGCGCCAGGCGAGCCGAGCTGCACTCGATCTGGTACGACTCGGCCGCGTTCAACGCCTTCCGCGGTACCGACTGGATGCCGGAGCCCTGCCGAAGCTGCTCCCTTCGCACCCTCGACTTCGGCGGCTGCCGCTGCCAGGCATACCAGCTTGTCGGCGACCCGGCCGCGACCGACCCGGCGTGCCGCCTGTCCCCTCACCACAACCTGATCGCCGAGCTACGTGCGCCGGC
>JAFMQQ010000680.1 GCA_017354595.1 Micromonosporaceae bacterium | reverse complement strand
CGTGGCGCAGGGCGCCGTGCTGCGCCCACTCGGCCCGCAGGTCGGGCCGCTCGCGGTGGCCGGCCGGTACATCTCGGCGAGCGCGGCGGCGGACATCGGCGGGGACCTGTACGAGGCGCTGGACACCCCGTACGGAGTCCGGATGATCATCGGCGATGTGCGGGGCAAGGGCCTGGACTCGGTACGCCTGGCGAGCATCGTGCTCGGGTCGTACCGGCACGTGGCGTACGAGCGCGCCGACCTGCGCGCGATCGTGGCCGACCTGGACCGGGCGGTGGCCCGTTCGGTGGGCGACGAGGACTTCGTCACCGCCGCGCTGGTCGAGGAGCGGGGCGGCACGCTGACCATCGTCAACTGTGGACACCCGGCACCACTGCTGTTACGCCGCGGTGAGGTGATCCCGCTGGAGCCGCCGGCCAGCGCGCCGCCGTTGGGCTTCATGCCCGTGGTACGGCCGCGGGTGGAGCGGCTGGAGCCGGGCGACCGGCTGCTGTTGTATACCGACGGGCTGGCCGAAGCGCGCCGGGACGGCCAGTTCTTCCCGACCGCGGAGCGGGCCTGGGCGCTGCTCGGCCACGGTACCGTCGGCGACGGCCTGGCGTCGCTGGAAAGCGCGCTGGTCGAGTGGGTGCAGGGCCGGCTGGACGACGACATCGCGCTGGTGCTGATGGAGTACGCCGGAACCCAGCCCGAGCAGCCGACCTCGGTACCGAGTTGGGAGCTGGGTACGCCAAACCTCTGACCGGGGGCGGCTTCGCAGGCGTCGCCTTCCCGTGAAGACCTGATACGCTCGGGATCTACTGGTGAGTAACTTCCCGGCTCCGGCCGGGTGACGGGCCGGGGAGATCCATGAGCCACTACCGCAGCAACGTCCGCGACATCGCCTTCAACCTCTTCGAGGTCTTCGGCACCGACCTGCTCGGCGCCGGACCGTACGCGGAGTTCGATCCGCAGACCGTGCGCGGCATCCTGGACGAGGTCGACCGGATGGCGCGGGAGGACCTGGCGGCCAGTTACGCCGAGGGCGACCGGAACCCGCCGGTCTTCGACCCGACCAACCACACGGTGACGGTGCCGGAGCCGCTGCGGCGCTCGTACCAGCGGCTGATGGACAGCGAGTTCCACCGGCTGGACCTGCCCACGGAGATCGGCGGGACGGGGGCGCCGCGGCTGGTCTGGTGGACCCTGGCCGAACTGATTCTGGGCGGCAACGCGGCGATCTGGATGTACAGCTCGGGGCCGGCATTCTGCAACACGCTCTGGCTGCTCGGCAACGAGCGGCAGCAGCGTTGGGCCAAGCTGATCGCCGAGAAGCGCTGGGCCGCGACCATGGTCCTGACCGAGCCGGACGCCGGCTCCGATGTCGGCGCCGGCCGGGCCAGGGCCATCCCCCAGCCCGACGGCACCTGGCAGATCGAGGGCGTCAAGCGCTTCATCAGCAGCGGCGAGCACGACCTGACCGACAACATCATCCACTACGTCCTGGCCCGGCCGGTGGACACGCCCGGCGCCGGCGGCCCGGGTACCAAGGGCCTGTCGCTGTTCGTGGTTCCCAAGTACCACTTCGACGAAGAGACCGGCGAGCTGACCGGACGCAACGGCGTCTTCGCCACCAACCTGGAACACAAGATGGGGCTGAAGGCCTCGGCCACCTGCGAGCTCTCCTTCGGCCAGCACGGTGTACCGGCCACCGGGTGGTTGCTCGGCGACGTCCACGACGGCATCCGGCAGATGTTCAAGGTCATCGAGTACGCCCGGATGATGGTCGGTACCAAGGCGATCGCCACCCTCTCGACCGGGTACCTGCAGGCGCTGGAGTACGCGAAGCAGCGGGTACAGGGCGCCGACATGCTCACCCCGGAGAAGTCCGCGCCCCGGGTGACGATCACCCACCACCCGGATGTGCGCCGCTCGCTGATGCTGCAGAAGGCGTACGCGGAGGGGCTGCGCGCGCTGGTCGCGTACACGGCGACCTGGCAGGACCGGATCAAGCTGGCGGAGGCGGCCGGCGATCCGGACGCCGCTGAGCTGGCCGGCCGGATCAACGACCTGCTGCTGCCGGTGGTCAAGGGCTGCGGCTCGGAGCGGGCGTACGAGCTGCTCGGCCAGGAGTCGCTGCAGACCTTCGGCGGCTCGGGCTACCTGCAGGACTACCCGCTGGAGCAGTACGTCCGGGACGCGAAGATCGACACGCTGTACGAGGGCACCACTGCGATCCAGAGCCTGGATCTGGTCTTCCGGAAGATCGTGAAGGACCAGGGCCAGGCGCTGCTCACCCTGTCGGCACAGATCCAGGGATTCATCGACGCCGAGGGGGGTAACGGATTGCTGAAGGAGGAGCGTCTGGCCCTGGGTAGGGCGCTCGCGGAGGTGCAGCAGATGCTCGGCATCTTCACCGGCTGGCTGACCGGTGCGGCGGGTGGTGACCAGCGCGAGGTGTACAAGGTGGGTCTCAACTCGCGGCGGCTGCTGCTCGCCCTGGGTGATCTGCTGGTCGCCTGGCTGCTGCAGCGGCAGGCGGAGGTGGCACTTCGAGCGCTGGCGGGCCCGGCCGAGGCACGTCCCGCCG
>JAFMQQ010000679.1 GCA_017354595.1 Micromonosporaceae bacterium | reverse complement strand
GGTGTTGACCTCGCCCTGCAGCTTGGTGTCGCTCGGGTTCGCCTGAGCCTCGCTGCTGACCTGTGCATAGGTCTTGCCGTCGGCCACCTCGCTCAGGTGCACCTTGATGAAGTGGTCGGCGTACGCCTTGGCCTGCGCGCCGGTGGTCAACTGCTGGCCTGCGTACTGGTTGAGATACGGGCCGATCTGCGGCGACGCGAGCGCGTCGCTGCCCAGCTTCGGGAAGTAGATCTGCTGCGCGGCGAGCTGGTCATGCACCTCGCCGTTGGCGAAGCTGTAGCCCCACATCAGCAGTCCGCCGGCCACCAGCAGCACCAGGGTCAGGCCGAGCCCGATCGCGGTGGCGATGAAGTCGAAAGTCCTGCGACGCATTGTGAGTCCTCCTCCGGTAATGCTGCCCGCTCATCCATCCGGTCAAACCGATGTGCGTGGCACTTGACACAAGATGGCTCGGAGGCGGATGTAGCGGGAAGAGCCGGAGGTCCCGAGTGGAGGGTGACCTACGCCCAGGGCCCTTCGGCGGCCCAAGCCGGCCAAAGCCCAAGCCGGCCAAAGCCCAAGCCGGGCAAGACCAACCCGGGCAAGGCGAGGGCGGGTACAGCAATGGGCCGGACGCGCACTCGCGCATCCGGCCCATCGGTCACCCGACAGTTACGCCCGGCTACCTCCGCCGAGGAGCATGTCAATGAACCAGCGCGCGTCGCCCCGGACACCACGCTGCACGGGTTCCTCGGCGGCGTCTTCCAGGTTCTCCTGCGCGGACCATTCGTCCCGCGCCACATCCTCCGGCAGTACCCCGGCCGGCGGCCTGGACCTGGCGTTCAGGTACGCCATCGCGCCGAGGTACCCGGCCACCCCGCTGCTGTCCTTGACGACCTGAGTCCCGGTGCTGCGCCGGGCTTCGTGCTCGGCCCGGCGCGCTTCCTGGTTGTTCATCGCACACCTCCCGATCCGGCCGGACTGACCACCCCTCCAGATCAACCATCCGTACCGTCCTCCGGGCCGGGGCAGGGCCGAAAGACCCATCGCCGCCGACCATCGGCACGCGGTCCGGCCCGCCTCCGGTGCGGCAGGGCCGAAGGTCGCGCCAGGCAGATTCGCTGGTCCCTGTCCCGGGCCGGGGCGGGGCCGCAGAGTTGTACCCGGGACACCACGCGCCCGCCGACCAGGGAGGCAGCCATGCACGGCCGGGACACCTCAGCGCGCCCCGCCGGTGAGCCGCGGGAGACCCGCGCCCGATGGTGACGCACGCTCCGGCGGCAGTCTCCGGCCTGTCCACCGCCGAGGCCGCGCTGCGACTGACCCGCAACGGCCCCAACCTGCTGCCCACCCGCGGCCGGATTCCGGTCTGGCGGCGAGTCCTGGCCCAGGCGCGGGACCCGCTGGTCGTGGTACTGCTGGTGGCCGCGGTACTGACCATCGCGACCGGGGACTGGCCGGACGCGATCGTGATCGCGGTGGTCATCGTCGCCAACACCACCGTGGGCGTGGTCCAGGAGGTGAAGGCCGACCGGGCGATCACCGCCCTCGCCGAGCTCTCGGCGCCCGAGGCCCGGGTGCTGCGCGACGGCGAGCAGCACCAGATTCCGGCCGCCGAGGTCGTCGTCGGGGACCTGTTGGTACTGGCCGAGGGCGACATCGTTCCGGCTGACGCGACCCTCACCGAGGCGGCCGGCGTGCTGGTCGACGAGGCGGCGCTGTCCGGCGAGTCGGTACCGGTGGAGAAGCAGTCGCGCGCGGGTGGCGAGCCGGTACCCCAGCAGGCCGGGGCACACCGGCCGGAGGCCGACCAGCCGGGCGACCGGCTGCACGCCGGAACCGTGGTGGTCCGCGGTCGCGGCCGGGCGGTGGTGACGGCGACCGGTGCCGACAGCGCGATGGGGCGCATCGCGCGGCTGATGGTCGTCGGCTCCGGGCTGACCCCGTTGCAGCGCCGGTTGGTCGGGGTGGGCCGGGTACTGGCCGGGGTGGCGGTGGCACTCTCCACCGTGGTGCTGGTGATCGGCCTGGCACAGGGCGAGCGGATCGAGCTGATGGTGGTCGCCGCGATCAGTCTCGTGGTCGCCGCGGTACCCGAGTCGCTGCCGGCCGTGGTCACCCTGGCGCTGGCCCTGGGTGCCCGGCGGATGGCGGGCCGGCACGCGCTGATCCGCCGCCTGCCGGCGGTGGAGACACTCGGCTCGGTCACCGTCCTCGCCACCGACAAGACCGGCACCCTGACCGAGGGAAGCATGGTCGCCCGGCGCCTGTGGACACCCACCGGCGAGGCCACTGTGGACGGTACCGGTTACCGGCCGGATGGTGCGGTACGCCGGGCGGGGACCGAGCTGACTGCGGCCAGCGCACCCGATCTCGCGCAGCTGTTGGCCGCCGCGGCGCTGTGCAACGACGCGGCGCTGCGGCCACCGCAGGGCGAGGCCGGCGGGTGGAGCGCGCTGGGCGACCCGACCGAGGCGGCGCTGCTGGTCGCCGCCGGCAAGCTGGGCCTGTCCACCGGCGAGCTCACGGCGGCCTGGCCACGCCGGGCCGAGGTGCCCTTCGACAGCGTGCGCAAACAGATGACCACCGTC
>JAFMQQ010000150.1 GCA_017354595.1 Micromonosporaceae bacterium | reverse complement strand
TTGGCCTGTTCGGCGGCGGCCTGGGCGGCCGCGATGGTCGCCTGGCGGTCCGCGTCGGCCCGCAGTACCGCGGCGCTGCGGGCCGCCTCCGCCTCCTGCTCCACCTTGTACCGCGCCGCGTCGGCGGGCTTGCGTACCTCCGTGTCGAGCTGACGCTCCTTCAGCTCGGCGTTGCGCTCGGCCACCTTCTGCTGCTCGGTGAGGATCGCCTGCTGCCGCTCCGCCTCGGCCAGCGGACCGGCCGCCGCCGACTTCGCCTTCGCCGCGTCGATCTCGGCCTGTACCGCCGCCTTCTTCAGGGCCAGGTTGCGCTCGGACTCGGCGATCGCCTCTTCGGCCTTCATCCGCTCCTGCTCCGCCGACTGGCGCGCCTGGGCCTCGGCGATCGCCGCCGCCTTCAGCACCCGGGCCGCCTCGGGACGGCCGAGATCCTGCAGGTACGAGCCGGCGGTGCGGATGTCCTCGAGCTGGAAGGCGTCCAGGATCAGACCCTGGTGGGTCAGCGCGCTCTCCGCCTCCTCCGCGACGTGCGCGGCGAACGCCGCCCGGTCCCGGATTATCTGCTCGACGGTGAGCCGGCCGACGACAGAGCGCAGCGCGCCGGAGAGCACCTGGCCGGTGAATGCCTCGATGCGGTCCTGCTGCTGCAGGAACCGCTGGGCGGCCGGGCGGATCATCTCCGCGGTACCGCCGACCTTGACGATTGCGACCCCGTCGGCGTCGCAGCGGATGCCCTGCTGGCTGACCGCGCCGCTGACCGAGACCGGGATCTCCCGGCTGGACAGGTCGAGCTTGTACAGCCGCTGCACCACCGGCATCACGAAGATCGACGCACCCATCACCACCTTCTGGCCGGAGAGGTCGGTGACGGTCGTACCGTCAGCCGTCTTGACGGAGCGCCCCTTGCGACCGGTCACGATGAAGGCCTCGTTCGGACCGGCGACCTTGATCCGGGACAGGATGAAGATGACGATCAGCAGTACCAGCAGCACGGCGCCGACGATCGCGAGCACCAGGGGCATCATGACGCTTCTCTCTGCTCAAGTGGGTTGGGTGGAAGTGGTGGCAACGGATCCGGCTCGACCAGGACACTGGTCGGGCTGGGGACTTCGATCACGAAGATGCGGGTACCGATGGCCAGCGGTACCGTGGCCCGCGCGTTGAGCTTCATCGGCTGCCCGGCGACCATGACCCGCACCTCGCCGTACCCGTCGGTGGGCACCGGAGTGACCACGACTCCGGTGGCACCGACGAGGTCGAGGCTGGTCGGGGTCGCGTCGGTACGCATCCGCATGGCGGCGAGCATCAACCGGCCACTCAGCCAGGCCATCGGGACTCCGGCGACCAGACCGACCAGAGTGGACAGTAGCGCGGTCCCGGCGCCGTGCCAGGGGGAGAGCGCCGCGACGATGGCGCCACCGAAGCCGAAGGCGCCGATGAACCCGGCGATGGCCGGGAGTGTCACCTGGAACCCACCACCGTCGGCGCCGCCGGCGTGCGTCCCGCCGAGATCAATATGTCCAATGTGGACGTCGTGTCCGCCGATGACGGAGATGAGCAGCAGCAGCAGCGCGAGACCGCCGATGGAAAGGAACGTGATGGTTACTCCGTCCACGTTGGGGCTCCTCCCGCTCGCCCCGCGTCCGGCGGATTCCGGGTCCGGCCGGTACGCCATCCGAGGGTAGACCCACCACGCACGCACCGCGTGCCCGCGAGGGCACGCGCAATCAGCTCCCTGGGTGCCCGCGAGGGCACGCGGATTCAGGTGGCCGAGGGGGCGTGGCCGTCCAAGTCATCGGCGTCGAACTCACCGGCGCGTACGCCAGCGACGAAGTCCGCCCACGCTGACCGGGAGAAGACCAGCCAGGGTCCGGCCGGCTGGTCGGAGTGGCGCATTGCGACGCTGTCCGGCGTCACCGCCACCTCGACGCACGAGATCTGGTCGTCCACGCCTCGACGCCAGAGCAGATCGTCCCCCGCGCTCATGCCCATCTCCCTCGATCGCCGTCCATCCCTCACCCTACGGATAGCAAAGCTAACTGAGAACGATCGGGCAGGCCTCATCACCATGTGCGGGGTTGTCGTACCCCACGGGCACAATTCCCGGCATGGAGTGGATCGGGGTACCGGCGCCGATCGGCGTGCTCGGGGTGGCCGCGGCCGGCGGCGGGATCTGTGCGGTCCGGTTCGATGGACCGCCGCGCGGGTCCCCGGGCCTGCCTACCGCCCCGACCAGTCCGCCGGGGCAGCCCGACCTGCGTGCCGCGGCCGAGCAGTTGACCGCATACTTCGCCGGCGAGCTGACCGGGTTCGACCTACCGCTGTTGATGCGCGGCGGCTCGGAGTTCGACCGTGCCGTGTGGCACGCGATCGCCGATATCCCCTACGGCGAGACGCGCACCTATGGCCAGGTCGCGGCGGTCGTCGGCGAGCCGGACGCGGCCAGGGCGGTCGGCGTCGCCTGCAACCGCAACCCGCTGCCGATCCTGGTCGGGTGCCATCGGGTGATCGGTGCCGGTGGCAAGCTGGTCGGTTTCGGTGGCGGCCTGCACCGCAAGCGACACCTGTTGGAGTTGGAGGCACGGGTCCGGATCGAGAGTGCCTTCGGCTAGCGCCGGTACGGTCGCCGCCTAGTGGAGGAGCCAGTGAAGCACCTCGTAGCCGCCGAGCGCGACGAGCGCGCCGAAGGCACCCAAGGTGACCACTACAAACAGACATGGCACCGCGACACCGTGACGGCGCCGGGGTGCCGAGGGCTCGGTCCAGATCGGTGGCGGACCCACCCGCTCCGCCTCGGCAACAAGCGCGTCCAGCCGATGCCTTGCCGCCACCGGTACGCCGACCATCCGCCCGGAGACGCGTAACAACCGCAGCCGCATCCACGGTGACGGGTGTGCTCGCTCGAAGGCGGCCAGCTCGGCCGGACGCACCTCGTCCGAGAGGTACGCCCACCGACCCGCCTCGACCAGATTGCCTGTCTGCCGGTACACGATGGCGAGCAGTGCCCGTACCTCGAGGTCGTCCGGATCGGCGGTGATGAGGGTACGGAGGCGGCGGATGGCGAGGTGGGTGTGGCCGAGAGCGAGGTCACTCTTGACCCGGGCCAGAACCTCCGGTTTCGGCACTGGTAGATCGTCAAGCAAACAGACCGGGACGCGCCACCCCAGGAGATAACAAATCGGTACTCGCCAACCACGTGTCACCCGTGCTGTATGGGCTCGGGCCGCGGGCGTCGAAGCCTAGCCGGCCAACCACCTCAGCAGCGTGACGGCGCCGATGATGGCCAAGGCGACCAGCGGGACACCCACCAGCCACAGGGCCGGCGTACCCACGGCGGGCAGCCGTACCGGAGCCAGCAGCGCCGGGGCAAGCCGGCGCCGGTCTCCGGACCCGGCCCGGCCGGCGGCGATAAGGCCGGTCAGCCGCGCACGGGCGAAGTCGGTAGCCGGGTGACCCTCGCGATCCGGCCAGCGCAACCGGCGCAACCGCTGCCCGGCCGACGGGTACGCCCGCTCGAAGGCCCTCGTCTCGGCGGGATCCGCGTCGGCGTCCAGGTAGCTCCACCGGCCCGCCTCGACCGCATCGCCTACCAGGCGGTGAGCCGCCGCCAGCCGTAGCCGGAGGTCGAGGTCCGTTGGGTGAGCGGCGACGAGGCTGCTCAACCGCTGGATCGCCGGTTGGGTGTGGCCACGTGCGAGATCCGCGGCGACCCGGTCGAGCACGTCAGACTTACCCATCCGCTCACTATCGCGGAGCCATCGCCGGCTGGTCCAGTGGGCGAAGCACCCCAAAAGGGTGATGCCGTCCCTGCGGCCTACCGGGTGACTGGTCGGGGCACGACCGGGGTTCGGCGACGTTGACGAACCCCGGTCGGCGCTCTCCTACCCGGCCGCATCGGTACCCACCGAAGTGCCCGGCTACCGGTCGACCTCGCCCCGGATGAACTTCTCAACCGAGTCACGGGCGTCGGGGTCGGCGGCCTGTACCGGCGGCGACTTCATGAAGTAACTGGACGCCGAGAGCAGTGGGCCCGCGACCTTGCGGTCCATTCCGATCTTGCATGCCCGTAGCGCGTCGATGATGACGCCGGCCGAGTTGGGCGAGTCCCACACCTCCAGCTTGAGGTCCACGTTCAGCGGTACGTCGCCGAATGTCTTACCCTCCAGCCGGATGTGCGCCCACTTGCGGTCCAGTAGCCAGGGCACGTGGTCCGATGGTCCGATGTGGACGGTGCCGCGCTCCATCTCATGCGGGATCTGGGAGGTCACCGACTGGGTCTTCGAGATTTTCTTCGAGATCAGCCGATCCCGCTCCAGCATGTTCAGGAAGTCCATGTTGCCGCCGAAGTTGAGCTGGTACGTCCGCTGCAGCTCGACCCCGCGGTCCTCGAAGAGCTTAGCCAGCGTCCGGTGCACGATGGTCGCGCCGACCTGACTCTTGATGTCGTCCCCCACGATCGGCAGGCCAGCGTCGGTGAACTTCTGCGCCCAGACGGGATCGGAGGCGATGAAGACCGGCAGCGCGTTGACGAACCCGCACCGGGCATCGATCGCCGCCTGCGCGTAGAACTTGTCCGCCTGCTCCGAACCCACCGGCAGGTACGAGACCACCACATCGGCGCCTGCCTCGCGCAGTGCCTGTACCACGTCCACCGGTTCCTCGTCCGACTCCTCCACCGTCTCCCGGTAGTAGCGGCCGAGACCGTCGAAGGTGGGTCCACGTTGGACAGTGACGCCGGTCGGTGGTACGTCACATATCTTGATGGTGTTGTTCTCGCTGGCGACGATGGCCTCGGCGAGGTCCCGGCCTACCTTCTTCGCGTCGACGTCGAACGCTGCGACGAACTCCACATCCGAGATGTGGTACCCGCCGAAGGTGACGTGCATGAGACCCGGGACGCGTTCTTTCGGGTCGGCGTCGCGGTAGTACTCCACGCCCTGAACCAGGGACGAGGCGCAGTTACCGACACCGACGATGGCGACGCGTACGGAACCCATCGCGAGTGCCTCCTTCTTCATCGTGGCCGCTCCGGCCGCCCGGTATGTCCGGACGAGAGCGGGATCCGCTAGGGTCTGTGCCCCCCGGGTTGGCCGGGTTGGCCGCCGGAGCGCTCGGTGGCGATGAGCTCCTCCAGCCAACGCACCTCGCGCTCGCAGGCATCGAGGCCGTGTCGTTGCAGTTCCAGGGTGTAGGCGTCCAGCCGCTCCGCCGCGCGGGACAGCGCTTCCCGCAGACCCTCACGGCGTTCCTCGACCCGGCGCCTCCGGCCCTCCAGGATCCGCAGCCGGGTCGCCTGGTCGGTGCGGGAGAAGAAGGCGAAGTGCACGCCGAAGGCGGTGTCCTCGTAGGTCTCCGGACCCGCCTGGGCAAGCAGCTCCTGGAAGCGCTCCTTGCCCTCGGCGGTGATCTTGTAGACCACCCGTCCACGGCGGCTGGTCAGCGGCGGCACTTCGGCGGGCGTGGCCGCCTCTGCGCCGGCCTCCTCGGTGATCCAGCCCGCCTCGCGCAGCCGGCGCAGGGTCGGGTAGAGCGAGCCGTAGGAGATCGCCGCGCGGAAGGCGCCGAGGTTGGTGGTCAGCTGCTTGCGCAGTTCGTACCCGTGCATCGAAGACCGCAGGAGGAGGCCAAGAATGGCGAGCTCGAGCACCCGGCACTCCTCCTTCCGTTTGCCTGAGGTTCAGATATCTTGCTTTGCGTTCAGACACCCGATGTATCGGTCCGATACATCGCCACGGTAGAACCCGCCAGCGCGAAGTGCAAGTCGGTCCTACCGTCGCCACAGACCGTGACGGGAGTCGCTCATCGGCATGCGGGCGCGTACCCTCGTCCGCATGCGCACGCAGCGGCAGATCGTCGATTATTCGCTCCAGAAGCGAGCGTTGCTGCGCGAGGTGCTCTCCGGCCGTGTCGGCACCTATGACGTCTGCGATGCATCGCCATACCTGAAAAGCGCGGCTCGCTTCCACGGCGAGCCCACCGAGACCCGCTGCCCGATCTGCCGGCGGGAGAACCTTACGAACGTGCACTATATTTACGGCGATGAGTTGGGACAGTCTGCCGGACAGGCCAGGTCAACAGCTGAGCTGCCGGTGCTCGCGATGACGTTCCGTGAGTTCCGGGTGTACGTCGTGGAGGTCTGCCGCGGCTGTGGCTGGAATCATCTGGTCGAGCAGTACCTTCTCGGCCGGGATGGCTTGACCAGCCCCGCGGTGGCCGGCCGGCGCGAGGCCGCCGAATGAGCCACGAGGGCGCAGGTCTGCGTATGACTCCACGAGACTTGATTTGTGGTAGAGATCATGGAAGCTGGGCGGTGAAGTTTACCGTGCCCCCCCAACCGGCAAGGTGTGACGGATGAACTCGTCCTACGGCGACTCGACAAACTCCGCCCGGGGCCGTGCCCGGATATCGGGTTCGGCCGCGGCGTACGACAGCTACGACGGCTACGACGACGACCCTTACGCATCGGTCGGCTCCAGTGCCACCGGTCGCGCCAGCGTGACCGGCCGGGCCGGTGCCGGCGCCGCGTCGACCGGCCGTGCTTCGGTGCGCTCAAGCTATTCGGATGACTTCGAGTCGGATGACTACTCGCCGAGCGGTGGGGGTGGCGCAGGTGTGGTCGGCCGCGCGATCGTGGCACCCCCTGGCGACCTGTCGGGCTTCGACACACCCAACCCGCCATGGTCGCGCCGACGGACGCTGGACCCGGCCGAGCGCAGGCGCCGCCAGAAGAGGGCGCGCCGGCGCAACATCCTGCTCTCGGCGTTCGCGCTGATGATCATGCTCACCGGTATCGGCGTGGTCGGCGGCACCTATTACTTCGGCCAGGTACCGCTGCCGAAGGATGTGAAGCTTCCCCAGTCGACGACCATCTACTATGCCGACGGGAAGCACCAGATGGCTCGCTTCGGCGACCAGAACCGCACGATCGTCACCCTGGCCCAAGTCTCGCCCTGGGTGCCGAAGGCCGTCGTCGCCACCGAGGACAACACCTTCTACACCAACAGCGGCGTCTCGATCCGCGGTATCCTGCGCGCCCTCTGGAACAACCTCAGGGGTGGCCGGACGCAGGGCGGATCGACCATCGCCCAGCAGTACGCGCGCCAGGCGCTCGACTCGACCCAGACCGACCGCACGATCTCGCTGAAGGTCAAAGAGGCCGTGGTCGCGATGAAGCTGGAGCAGAAGTACAGCAAGAACGACA
>JAFMQQ010000678.1 GCA_017354595.1 Micromonosporaceae bacterium | reverse complement strand
TCTGGCAGGCGGCGTACGCGGAGTTCGTCACGCTCGACACGCTGTGGCCGGACTTCGACCGCCGGCACCTGTGGTACGCCTGCGAGCTGTACGCGCAGCGCGACCGGCGCTACGGCGGCGCAATCCCCAACCCGGTCGCCCCGCCGGCCTGACCCGGTGCAGCCGGCCTGACCGGGTGCAGCCGGTCAGACCGGCCGGAAGGTACCCAGGGCGAGGCTGGTGCCCAGCGCCAGCGCGGCGAGGCCGGCGGCGGCCAGCAGTAGCACCGTGTCGGCGGCGGCGAAGTGTTGCCGGCGGGCGGCGGTACGCGGCCGGCCGGAACTGAAGCCGCGGGCGTCCATCGCGGTGGCGAGCTGGGTGCCACGGCGGATCGCGGCGACCAGCAGGGCGAAGGCGAGCGAGGCGTGGCGCCGCAGTTTCGCCAGCGGGTTGCGGCCGGCGTCGATACCGCGGGCGCGCCGGGCCAGTACCAGCAGCCGCCACTCGTCGGCGAGCAGCGGCAGCAGCCGGAACGCGGCGAGGGTACCGATGGCGAACCGGGCCGGCGCTTTGAGATTCTGCACCAGGGCGTCGGCCAGGTCGGTCGGGTCGGTGGTGGCGAAGACGAGGATGCCGGGCAGGGCCACCGCCGGGATCCGCAGAGCCAACCCGCCGGCGAGGTCCAGTGCGCCGGTGGTGACCTCGACCGGGCCGATGGTGGCCAGGTGGGCGCCGGTACGGTCGGCGGCGAAGATGGTCAGCGTCAGCAAGGCGCCGGCCGAGGCGAGCAGGATCGGCCACGCCCGCCGGGCCAACACCCGTGGCCTGATCCCGAACAGGGGCAGGCAGGCGAGTTCGGCGACGAGCGCGACGGCCGGCGCCACTGGGTCCACTGTGGACACCAGGGCCAGGCTGATGAGCATGGCGGCGGCGAGCTTCGCCACCGGGTTGCGCCGGGCCACGAGGGCGTCCGGGCGGGCGACCGGCTCGGTGAAACTCATGGCGCGACGGGGGGTGGTGTGACGGCGGGTGGTGTGACGGGGGGTGGTGTGACGGCGGGTGGCGCGACGGCGGGTGGTGTGGGGGGCGCCGCCGCTTTGCTCTGCTTACCAGGACGCAACACCGAAGGGCGGAGCCGCCCACTCATCCTTTCGGTGTTGCGTGGGTGTAAGCAGAGCAAAGCGGTGTGGGGGTGGGTGCCTGGGCTGGTGGTGCTTCGACCACCTCGGTGGGGACGGGCACCCCACCCCGGGGCTGCGGAGCGGACCGCGATCACAGCGCCACCCTCCGATCGGCGAGCGCGGCGGCGAACTGTTCGTCGTGTGTGACCACCACGATCCCGGTACCGTCGTCGCGCAGCTTGGCGAGCAGCTCCACCATCTCCAGCCAGGTGCGCCGGTCCTGCCCGAACGACGGCTCATCCAGTACCAGCACCGCGGGCGAGGTGGCCAGCGCGGTGGCCACCGAGAGCCGGCGCTGCTCGCCACCGGAGAGGGTGTACGGGTTGGCCGCGGCCAACCGGTCCAGCCGCAGCCGGGCCAGCAGATCGTCCACAATGGAGCGGATCGCGGCCGGCGGAGCGCCGCTGCGGCGCGGCCCGATCGCCAGCTCCTCGTCCACCCGCGCGGTGACGAACTGGTGCTGCGGGTTCTGGAATACCGATCCGATCCGCCGGGCCAGCTTCGCGGCCGGCCACCGGTACGGGTCCCCCGGCCACCGCGCGGCCCGGACCGAACCGGCCGACGGGCGCAGCAGCCCGCCCAGCAGCAGGGCGAGCGTGGTCTTGCCACTGCCGTTGGGTCCGACGATCGCGACCGCCTCCCGCTCCGCCACCGCAATGTCCACATGCGACAGTGCCGGTACGGTGGCCCGAGGGTGCCGGAAACCGAGTCCGGTACCGGAGAGCAGCTGCGCGCCGGGCGGGCCGGCGGCGTGCCGTGGCGGGACCGGGTGCCCGGGTACCCACACCCCCTCGGCGGCGAGCCGGTCGCCATGAGCGGCGAAGACCTCGGCCGGCGTACCGTCAGCGAGCACACCGCCGCCGGCGGCGAGTACCACCACCCGATCCACCAGCGGCAGCGCCTCGGTCACCCGGTGCTCGACCAGCAGCAGGGTGGTGTCCCGGTCGGCGAGTGCGCGCGCCACGGCATCCCGCACCAGCGCTGCGCCGGCCGGGTCCAGGTTCGCCGTCGGCTCGTCCAGCAGCAGCAGCTCCGGGCGCATCGCCAGCGCGCCGGCCAGGGCCAGCCGCTGCTGCTCCCCACCGGATAGCGCGGCGGTCGGGCGGTCGCGACCGTACCGGAAGCCGACCGCGGCCAGCGCCTCGCCGACCCGCGGCCAGATCTCGCCGGCCGGTACCCCGAGATTCTCCGGGCCGAACGCCACGTCGTCGCCGGCGCGCGCCATCACCAGCTGCGTCTGCGGGTCCTGGAAGACCACGCCGACCTGACCGGCCACGGACAGCTCGCCCTCCTGTTCGCCGGAGTCGGTGGCGAGCAGCCCGGCGAGCGCGAGCAGCAGCGTGCTCTTGCCCGCGCCCGACGGGCCGAGCAGCAGCACCCGCTCGCCGCGCTCGACCACCAGGTCCACGCCGCGCACGGC
>JAFMQQ010000677.1 GCA_017354595.1 Micromonosporaceae bacterium | reverse complement strand
CCACCAACGCAACCGGCGCCGGCGGCGGCGGGCCGGCCGGCCGGGTACCCGTCTCCGGTCTGGCCGGCGACCGGACCGGGGGCGCGCAGGCCTCGCCAGCCCCCGTGCGGACAAACGCCACCACGTCCAGCCGTCCCAAACCCAAACCGGTGCAGCGGACCATATCGACGGTCGGCGGCAGCATCGTCGCCCGCTGTGTCGGCTCGACCGCCTCCATCGTCTCGACGAGCCCGCTCACCGGGTTCGCCGTCGCCGACCTCAACGCCGGTCCGGCCAAGCAGGTCGGCCTCACCTTCCACGCGCTGGTGACCGACGTGAACGTCGTCATCACCTGCTCGTCGGGCGTACCCACGCCGTCCATCAGCGTCAGCTGAGCGGCACCGCGGCGTAGCGGTGCCGCGCCGGGCAGGTACATAGTTGGCGGGTGAACGACACCCCCGGGTCGCCTGGCGAACTCGCGGCGGCCCTGGCGCAGACCGGGTACCTCGCCGACGACGGCCTGGCCACCGCCGGGTACCTCGCCCTGCGGCTGCGCCGGCCGCTGTTCCTGGAGGGGGACGCCGGGGTCGGCAAGACCGCCTTCGCCCAGGCGCTGGCGAAGGTGACCGGCGCCAACTTCGTCCGGCTGCAGTGCTACGAGGGACTGGATGCCGCACAGGCGCTGTACGACTGGGACTTCCCCCGGCAGATCCTGCACCTGCGCGCCGCCGAGGCGGCCGCCGCGACCAGTGGCGACCGGCCGGACCGGGAGCAGTTGGAGGCGAGCCTGTACGACCGCCGGTTCCTGATCAGCCGCCCGCTGTTGCAGGCCCTGGAGCACTCCCCCAGTGTGCTGCTGGTGGACGAGATCGACCGGGCCGACGACGAGTTCGAGGCGTTCCTGCTGGAGGTCCTCGCCGACGCCGCGATCACCATCCCCGAGCTGGGCCGGATCGCCGCCGCCACGCCACCGCTGGCGGTACTGACCAGCAACCGGACCCGCGAGGTGCATGATGCGCTGAAGCGGCGGTGCCTGTACCACTGGGTGGAGCATCCGGACTTCGACCGCGAGGTGGCGATCCTGCGCGCCCGGCTGCCGGAGATCACCGATCGGCTCGCCGGCGAGGTGGCGACGGCGACCGCGCGCCTGCGCGAGCTGGACCTGATCAAACCGCCCGGGGTCGCCGAGTCGCTGGACTGGGCCGCGGCGCTGGGCGTGCTCGGCGCCCGGTCACTCTCCCCGGAGCTGGCCGCGGCCACGCTCGGCGCGGTGCTGAAGTACCGCGAGGACGCCGACCGGGTGCGGGCCACCGGCATGGCCGCGCTGCTCGAGGCCTGATACCGATGGCCACCGAGGTGCTGCTGGGCTTCGCGCGGACGCTGCGGCACGCCGGGGTGCCGGCGACTCCGGATCGGGTACAGGCGATGCTGCGCGCGGTCGACGCCCTCGGCACCGCCGAACCGGCCGGCACCTACTGGGCGGGCCGGTTGACGCTCTGCGGCGAGCCGGACGACCTGCCGATCTATGACGCCGCGTTCGCCGCCTACTTCGGCGGCCGTACCGCCACCCGCGGGCTGCCGCTGCCGGTCCGGCCGGTGCTGCCCAGCCTCTCGGTGCCGTTCGCGCCCGCCTCCGCCGGGGGCACGGCCGAGCAGGAGGAGCCGGCGCAGGTCGCCGCGCTCTCGGCGAGCGAGGCGGAGCTGCTGCGCCAACGCGACGTCGCGGATCTGTCCACAGTGGAGCGAGATGAGGTACGCCGGATGCTGGCGCTACTGGCACCCGGTACCGCGCCGCGGCGCAGTCGCCGGTACCGCCCGGCGCCGCGGGGTGCGGTGGACACCGCCCGCACCGTACGCGCGATGCTGCGCCAGGGTGGCGAGGCGGCCCGGCTGGCCAGGCGCGACCGGTCGCCCAAGCCGCGCCGGCTGGTGCTGCTGCTGGACGTCTCCGGCTCGATGGCCCCGTACGCCGACGCGCTGCTGCGCTTCGGCCACGCGGCGGTACGGCGCCGGCCAG
Organism: Micromonosporaceae bacterium; assembly: GCA_017354595.1. Lineage (GTDB taxonomy): Bacteria > Actinomycetota > Actinomycetes > Mycobacteriales > Micromonosporaceae > DATEJJ01. The sequence goes on along the minus strand of JAFMQQ010000677.1, from coordinate 586 downwards.
CCGGTACCGAGGTCTTCACCCTGGGCACCCGGCTGACCCGGGTGACCCGGGCGCTGCGGCACCGGGACCCGGATGCCGCGCTGCGGGCGGCGGGCGCGGCGATACCGGACTGGAACGGCGGGACCCGCCTGGCCGACGGCCTGGCGGCGTTCCTGGACCGGTGGGGACAGCGCGGTACGGCGCGTGGCGCCGTGGTGGTGATGTGCAGCGACGGCTGGGAGCGGGGCGACCCGCGGCAACTGGGTACGCAGACGCAGCGGCTGGCCCGGCTGGCGTACCGGCTGGTCTGGGTCAACCCGCACCGCGGCAAGCCAGGCTATGAGCCGCTCGCCGCCGGGATGGCAGCGGTGCTGCCACACCTGGACGAGTTCATCGCCGGGCACAGCCTGGCCGCCCTGGAGGAACTGGTGAGGGTGATCGCGCGTGCGTGAGGTACTGGAGGAACTGCACCGCTGGTGGTCGGCGAACGAACCGGTGGGCATGGCGACCGTGGTCGGCACCTGGCGCTCGGCGCCCCGGCCGGCCGGCGCGGCGATGCTGGTCGGCCCGGACGGTACGGCCGTCGGCAGCGTCTCCGGCGGCTGCG
>JAFMQQ010000149.1:410-7252 GCA_017354595.1 Micromonosporaceae bacterium | reverse complement strand
AAGCCGTCGCCTCCGCCGGCGCCGGCGAACGACGGGGCTGCGGCCACCCGCTCCGCCTTCTCCACGCCCTCGACCCCGAGCAGCGAGCCGACCACCGCGTCGACCGAATCGCCGGGCGCTGGCAGCACGGTCAGGTCGATCACCGACTTGCCGGCGAGCCCTCGGGTGAGCGTCGCCGGGGTGTCCAGCGCGAGCAGCTTGCCGTGATCCACGATGCCGACCCGGTCGGCGAGCTCGCTCGCCTCGTCCATGTCGTGTGTGGTCAGCACGATGGTCACCCCCCGGCCACGCATCTCGCGGATCCGGTCCCAGACGAACAGCCGCGCCTGCGGGTCCAGCCCGGTGGTCGGCTCGTCCAGGAAGAGTACGGCCGGTTCGTGGATCAGCGCCCGCGCGATCATCAGCCGCTGCGCCATCCCGCCGGAGTACCAGTCCACTTTGGTGTCGGCCTGCTCGGCGAGCCCGAACTGGTCCAGCAGCTCGGTCGCGCGTGCGGTGCGGCGGGCCCGGCCCACGCCGTGGTACGCCGCGTGGAAGGTGAGGTTCTGCCGCGGTGTCAGCGAACGGTCCAGATTCGGCCGCTGAGGTACCACCGCCAGCCGCGCCCGGGCCGCCACCGGATCGCGCAGCACGTCGATGCCGGCCAGCAGCGCCCGGCCGCTGGTCGCCTTGAGCCGCGTGGTGAGGATCCCCACCGTGGTCGTCTTGCCCGCCCCGTTCGGGCCGAGCAGGCCGAAGACCTCTCCACTGTGGACGGTGAAGGTGAGGCCGTCGACCGCGTTCACGTCCCGCTTCGGGTACCGCTTGAGGAGATCCTCGACCTCGACGGCAGCGCCTGTGTCCGTCATCCCCGTGTGTCCTCCTCTACTCCTTGTCGTGGTTCTTGATGATCAGCTCGATCAGGTACTCGCGGACGATCGCCTCCTGCGCCGGGTCCTGCTCCACCTTGGTCGGCTCGAACATGGCCATCGCAGCCCGGCCCAAGTTGCTCAACCGGGTCCGGCCCTCGCCGGTCGCTACCACCTGAACGACACGCCGGTCGGCCGGATCGCGCTCGCGCCGTACGTACCCGGCCTTCTCCAGCGTGTCGATCACCCCCGTCAAGGTGGCCGGCTTGAGCCAGACCCGGCGAGCCAGCTCGGCATGGGTGGCCCGACCGGGCGTGCCGGTGTCCAGCCCGCGCCCGGATCCCCAGACGAGCACGGAGAGCACCGCTATGCCGGCCGTAGTCAGGCCGTGCTGCCTGCCGAAGACCCGGCTGAAGCGCTGGCTAGCCACATGCCCGGCGACGGTGACCAGCCGCAGCAGCGGTGTCTCCTGGAGCTGCTGGCGCAGCTCGTCCTCGTCCACGAGAGGGACGTTAGCATCCTGACTGTTTGGTACCAAACTTTTTTCGCGAGCGTACCGTGAGGCCATGTTGGTGGTCACGAGCAACGAGATCGCGGGGTACGAGATCAAGGCCGTCCTCGGCGAGGTCTTCGGCGTTACGGTACGGGCCCGCAACGTTGGTGCCGGCTTCACCGCCGGCTTCCGGTCCCTCGGTGGCGGTGAGATCCCCGAGATGACCAAGCTGCTGCTGCAGAGCCGCAACGAGGCGATGGGCCGGATGATCTACCAGGCGCAGCAGCGCGGCGCCAACGGGATCACCGCGTTCCGCTTCGACAACGGTGAGATCGCCGGCCGGTGGACGGAGATCTGCGCGTACGGCACCGCGGTCTGGATCGCGCCGGTGACCGAGGACGCCCGGCGGCAGTACGACGCCATGGTCCAGGCCGGCCGGATGCCACACCAGGCGCAGTACGCCACCAACGTCAGCGAGTACGGCCCGTCGCCTTCGCACTGAAGCGAGCGGGCCGGCTGGCGCCGGTACCGGCTAGAGGATTGAGCAGAGAACCGTACCGGCCGGGACCACCTCGCCCACCGCTACCGCCAGGCCGCTGATCGTGCCTGCCTTGTGGGCGTTGACCGGCTGCTCCATCTTCATCGCCTCGAGCACCACCACGAGGTCGCCCTCGGAGACCGGGTCGCCGTCGGCGACCGCCACCTTCACGATGGTGCCCTGCATGGGTGAGCAGAGCGCGTCGCCGCCGGCCGCCGCTGCGCCACGGCGGCCCCCGCCGCGCCGGGGGGCTTGCTTGGACGCGGCGGGGACGGCCCGACCAATACCCAGATCGGCGGGGAGCGAAACGTCCAACCGCTTGCCGGCCACCTCCACGACGATGGTCTGCCGGGGCGCAGGCTCGTCCGGTGTGGACACTCCGGCGAAGGGCGGCACCTGCCCCGCCCACTCGGTCTCGATCCAGCGGGTGTGTACCCGGAACGGCTCCTCGACGAAGGCCGGATCGCGGACCACCGCCCGGTGGAACGGCAGTACCGTGGGCAGACCGTCCACAGTGGCCTCATCCAGCGCGCGGCGGGCCCGCTGCAGCGCCTCGGTGCGGGTGGCGCCCCACACCACCAGTTTGGCCAGCAACGAGTCGAACGCGCCGCCGACCGTGTCGCCCGCCTCGACTCCGGCGTCGATCCGGACGCCGGGTCCGGCCGGCCACCGTAGCCCGGTCAGCCTGCCCGGTGCCGGAAGGAAGCCGCGCCCCGGATCCTCGCCGTTGATCCGGAACTCGATGGCGTGCCCGCCCGGCAGCGGATCCTCGGCGAGGCGCAGCCGTTCGCCGGCTGCGATCCGGAACTGCTCCCGGACCAGATCCAGTCCGGTGGTCTCCTCGGTGACCGGGTGCTCCACCTGCAACCGGGTGTTCACCTCGAGGAAGCTCACGATCCCCGCCGGACCGGAGCCGACCAGGTACTCGACCGTCCCGGCGCCGGTGTATCCGGCCTCGCGGCAGATCGCCTTGGCGCTGGTGTAGATTGCGCCCCGCTGCTGTTCGGTCAGGAACGGCGCGGGTGCCTCCTCAACCAGTTTCTGGTGCCGGCGCTGCAGCGAGCAGTCCCGGGTACCGGCGACCACGACGGTGCCGTACCGGTCGGCCAGCACCTGCGCCTCCACGTGCCGGGGCCGGTCCAGGTAACGCTCCACATAGCACTCGCCACGGCCGAAGGCGGCCTGCGCTTCCCGGGTCGCCGAGGCGAACAGCTCCGGTATCTCGGCCTCGGTGCGGGCCACCTTCAGTCCCCGCCCGCCACCACCGAAGGCGGCCTTGATCGCCACCGGCAGGCCGTGCTCGCGGGCGAACGCGACGATCTCGGCCGCATCGCTCACCGGTTCGGACGTACCCGCCACCAGGGGTGCGCCGACCCGGGCGGCGATACGCCGGGCGGTCACCTTGTCGCCGAGGTCCCGGATCGCCTGCGGGCTCGGCCCGACCCAGATCAGGCCGGCGTCGAGTACGGCGGCGGCGAACTCGGCGTTCTCGGCGAGGAAGCCGTATCCGGGATGCACGGTGTCGGCACCCGACCGGGCCGCGATATCCAGAAGCTTGTCGATGCGAAGGTACGTCTCGGCGGCCGAGTCGCCACCGAGCGAGTACGCCTGTTCGGCGAGGCGCGCGTGTGGCGCGTCGCGGTCGGAGTCCGCGTACACGGCGACCGGTACCAGGTCGGCGTCGCGACATGCGCGGATGATCCGTACCGCGATCTCGCCCCGGTTGGCGATCAGCACCTTGCGCATGCCGCAGTCTATGCCGGCCGTTCGGGGAGCCCGCCGCCTATCGGCTTGACCTAACGCGACATATCGCGATAGTCTCGCGGCCGGCGCCGGCGTGTACGCGGACGTGGCGCCCGGGAGGAGGAGCGGTGATCGAGACAGAGGGGCTGTGGAAGTCGTTCCGCGGCCGCAAGGCCACCGTCGAGGCGGTGCGGGGAGTGGACCTGTCGGTCCAGGAGGGCGAAGTCTTCGGCTTCCTCGGACCCAACGGCGCGGGGAAGACGACCACGCTGCGCATCCTGGCCACCCTGGTACCACCCGACAAGGGCCGGGCCACGGTCGCTGGAATCGACCTGCGACGATCGGCAGGGCAGGTCCGCAGGAACATCGGGTACGTCGCCCAGGCCGGCGGTACCTGGGACCAGGTCAGCGCGCGCGAGGAGCTCATCCTGCAGGCGCGACTGTTCGGCATCCACAAGGGGGAGGCGCGCCGCCGGGCAACCGACGCGATCGAGGCGTTCGAACTCACCGACTTCGCCGACCGGCACTGCAAGACCTACTCGGGCGGCCAGCGGCGGCGGGTCGACATCGCGCTCGGGGTGCTGCACCGGCCGAAGGTACTCTTCCTCGACGAGCCGACCGCCGGCCTGGACCCGCAGAGCCGCGCGCACGTCTGGGCCGAGGTACGCCGGCTGCGCGCCGACGGGATGACCGTCTTCGTCACTACGCACTACATGGACGAGGCCGACGCGCTCTGCGACCGGGTCGCCATCATCGACCAGGGCACCATCGTGGCCGAGGGTTCGCCGGACGAGCTGAAGCGCGAGATCGCCGGCGATGTGGTCACCCTGGGCGTGAACGGTGCCGCCGAGAAGGCGACCGACCTGCTGCGCACCGAGCCGTACGTGCGCCGGGTCGAGCCGGCCGACGCCATGCTCGTACCGGCTCGACCGAACTCGCCGGCAGCAACGCAGCTGCGCCTGTACGTCGACGAGGGCGGTACCGCCATCCCGCAGATCCTGCGCCTGCTCGAAGGCGCCGGGCTGCACCTCGCCTCGATCGAGCTGCACCGGCCCAGCCTCGACGACGTGTTCCTGGAGAAGACCGGCCGGTCCCTGCGCGAAGTTGGTGACTGATCATGCCAGCGCGACGAGTGAGCGTCAGCGATCCCCGCAGTCGTGAGCGGAAGGGTTAATCATGTACAAGCTTGGCCGCGACAGCTGGCTGGTCTTCGCCCGCCAGATGGGGCTGCTGCTGCGCAGCCCGGCCTGGGTCTTCGTCGGAATCATGCAGCCGCTGTTCTTCCTGCTGCTATTCGGTCCACTCCTGAAGAGCATCCCGGGCATCGGCGGGAATCCGTACCGTTTCTTCATCCCCGGCCTACTCATCCAGCTCTCCATCTTCAGCGGCCTGTTCGTCGGTTTCAGCCTGATCGCCGAACTGCGCCTGGGCATCATCGAGCGGATGCGGGTCACCCCGGTCAGCCGGCTTGCACTGCTGATCGGCCGGGCCGCCAGCACCGTACTGCTGCTGCTCGTCCAGGGCATCCTGCTGGTGGTGGTGGCGCTGCCCTTCGGGCTGACCGTCCAGATTGGACCGTTGCTGCTCACCCTGGCACTGCTCGCGCTGATCGCGCTGGGCTTCTCATCGGTGTCGTACGCGATCGCGCTCTGGCTTAAGAGCGAGGACGCGCTGGCTCCGCTGCTGAACCTGCTGAGCCTGCCGCTGCTGCTGCTCGCCGGGGTCTTCCTGCCGATGGACCGCGGCCCGCGCTGGCTGCTGCGGCTGTCGCAGTTCAACCCGTTCAAGTGGGCGACCGACGCGTCCCGGGCGCTGTTCGCCGGGCATCCGGGCGACCCGTCGGTGTGGAAGGCACTCATCATCCTCGGCGCGGTCGCGGTGATTGGAGTCACCTGGGCAGCCCGTTCCTTCGCCCGGGCGGTGCGTTAGCGTAAGCGCGTGCACCGCCTGCGGCGGGACCGCGTCACCTGGCTCATATATGCGCAACTGGCGATCTGGGCCTATTTCCTGTACGGCCTGGGTCCCGTGGTCCCACTGCTGCGCGACGAGCAGCATGTCAGCCGGGCGGTGGCGAGTCTGCACAGCACGGCTCTGGCCGCCGGTGGCGTGCTGGCCGGTGCCGCCTACCCGGCACTGGCGCGCCGGTTCGGCCGGCCGGTCCTGATGTGGGCCGGTCTGGCCGGCATCGCCGCGGCAGTGGCGGCTTTCTGTCTGGTACGCCCGGTGGTGGTGACCATCGCGGCCGTTCTCGTAGCGTCCTGGTTCGCCAGCCTGCTGCTCACCGGCGTCGTACTCTCACTCGACCAGTTGCACGCCCCGGTGGGTCACGCCGCGTTCGCCGAGGCCAATGCGCTGGCCTGTGCGGCCGGCGCGGTAGCGCCGCTGCTCGTCGGCCTGACTGTCCACTCCGGACTGACTTGGCGGCCGGCGATCGCGTTGGTGCCGGTACTGGCGCTGATGGCCTGGTTTGCCCGGGCCCCGCTGCCGCCTGCCGCCGGTACCGGTCCCGCTGTGACGGCTCCCGGCACCGCTGCCGGCGGGCCGGTTGGGCGGCTGCCCGGCCGGTTCTGGCTGGCCTGGGTACTGCTGTGCATGACCGGCTCGGTTGAGATGTGCGTGAACCTCTGGTCCGGCGACCTGCTGCGCACCCACGCCCACCTCAGCCCGGACGCGGCGGCCAGCGCCATCTCCGGCATCGTCGGCGGCATGGCGCTGGGCCGGCTGATCGGCGGGCGGGTGGCGCTGCGGGTTGCGGCGCCACAGCTGCTCCTCGCCGTACTGGCCGTCTCCGCGGCCGGCGTCGCGGTGCTGTGGAGCTCGACGGTACCTTGGCTGGCGCTGGCCGGCCTGGTGATTACCGGGCTGGGGAACGGGATGCACTACCCGCTCGGAATGGCACTGGCACTGCAGAGTTCCGGTGGCCGGCCGGACCAGGCGGCGGCGCGGACGTTGTACTCGACGGCGGTAGCTTTCGGCATCTCTCCGCTGGCGCTGGGAGCCATCGCCGACCAGGTCGGGACCCGGCTGGCCTTCCTGCTGGTACCGGTGTTCCTGCTGGCTGCCGCGGGGCTGGCGGCCCGGTTGCGCCTGGTGGTGCCGGCGCCGGCCGCGGCTACGTGGGGCTCTGCCACAGCTCAGTAATGCTCAAGCCGAGGTCGGCGAGCAGGCGACGCAGAAGTGGCAACGAGACGCCGATGACGTTGCCCGGGTCGCCCTCAAT
>JAFMQQ010000149.1:0-400 GCA_017354595.1 Micromonosporaceae bacterium | reverse complement strand
GACGAAGGCGGCACCCCGCCCGTCGATGGTGAACCCACCCGCGACCTGGAGCGGCTCGCCCGAGCGTACGTACGCGTCGATCTCGGCGTCGCTGAGGCCGGCGAAGTGGACGGTGGTGGCCGCGACGGCCTCGGCTCGCCTGCTGGTTCGCCCGCCGGGTCGTCTGGTCTGCTCGCCGGGTCGTCTGGTGCGCTCGCCGGGTCGCCCGCCGGGGGCGAGGTGGATCAGGCAGTGTCCGGTGTAGAGGGTGCCGCTGGTGCCACGCATCTGGCGCCATCGCTCGGTAGCCTCGCCGGGCACGCCGGGTTTGCCGAGGATCCGGCCACCATGGGCGAGTACGGAGTCGCAGCCAAGGACGAGGGTGTCCGGCTCTGCTTCGCTCGCCAGGCGCTCGGCCACC
>JAFMQQ010000676.1 GCA_017354595.1 Micromonosporaceae bacterium | reverse complement strand
CCAGCCGCTGCGAGACGTTGAAGAGTGTGTTCGCGTCGGCCAGCTCGGCCGCCGGCAGCCCGGTCAGCATCACCCGCAGCAGCGGCTGGAAGACCAGGCCGATGCCGAGGCCGCGACCGGCTGTAATCGCCGCTGTTATCCACAGTGGAGTGTCTACTGTGGTCAGAAGGAGGAGGGCGGTGGTGGCGGCCACCGCGGCGAGGCCGGCGAGGATGGTCGGTCGCAGCGCCCGTACCCCGAGGCTGGCACCCACCTTTGTGGACAGACCCATGACGATGCCCTGCGGCAGCAGTACCAGGCCGGCGGCGAGTGCGCCGTGCCGCTGGATGCTCTGGATCAGCACCGGGACCAGGAACAGCACGCCGAACAGCGCCACCGAGGTCAGCAGGCACAGCCAGATGGCCAGCGCCGAGCGCGCCTGGCGCAGCAGCCGCAGGTCCACCGCGGGGTGTTCGCGGCGAGCCCAGCGCAGGTACCCGATGAGCAACAGCAGCCCCGCGGACCAGAACGGTACCGACCGGGCGGACCACCAGCCGTGCTGCGGTCCTTCGCTGGTGCCGTAGAGCACCAGCACCAGGCCGGCCGAGAGCAGCACCAGACCGACCGGGTCGAACCGCGCGGCGCGGTCGACCTCGTCGGTGAAGCCGTCGCGGCGCAGGCCGGGCAGGGCGAGCAGGGCAGCGGCGCCGATCGGCGCGTTCACCAGGAAGATCGCCGGCCAGCTCCAGGTCGAGACCAGAATCCCGCCGACGGTCGGCCCCAGCGCCGGGCCGAGGAAGAAGACCACTCCGGCGGAGACCGGGAAGTCCCCTTCGCCCGCGCCGGCCTGGCCGAAGAGCAGGTTCATCGACAGCGGTACCAGCGGCGCGGCGACCAGGCCCTGCACCGCGCGGCAGGCGACCAGCTCCGGTACGTTCTGCGCGAAGGCGCAGGCGACCGAGGCCAGGGTGAAGGCGGCCAGGCTGGCGCCGTAGACGCGGATGGTGCCGAAGCGCTTGCCGAGGTACGCGCTGGCCGGCAGCGCCGCGCCCAACGCCAGTAGGTAGCCGGAGACGGTCCACTGCACGGCGGCCAGGCTGCCGTGCAGTGCGCGGGCGATGTCCGGGATGGCGACGTTGACCACGCTGCTGTCGATCATCGAGAGCAGCGACCCGGCGAGCAGGGCGAACAACGCCAGCGGGCCGGGGCGCCTCACCGGGCACCCCGTTCCCCGTGCGGCCGTTCCCCGTGCGGCCGTTCCCCGTGCGGCGCGGGCGGCGGCTTCGCGACGGCGCGGTTGACCGACAGCAGCCGCCGGAAGAACTCCTCGTCCCGGGCCGGGTCGCCGTGTTCCAGCCAGGTGATGATCGACTGGTACGTGATCTGCATGGTCATCTCCGCGGCCCATCGCCGCATGGTGGGATCCGGCTCGATCGGGCGCAGCAGCTTCTCCGACGCCCGCACCCACCGCTCCAGCACGTCGGCGACGAAACCGGCGAAGACCGGCTCTCGCGCGGCGTGCCGGAAGGCCAGCACGAACCCGTCCGGATCGCTGCGGGCCACCGCGATCAGCGCCTGCAGCGAGTCGTTGCTGGCCGCCAGGGGCACCTCCTCGACGACGCGGTTGAGGGTGCGCTCCAGCACTGCCTGGTAGAGCTCCTGCTTGCCCGCGAAGTCGCGGTAGAGCAGGAGCTTGCTGACGCCGGCGGCGGAGGCGATCTCCTCCATCGAGGTGCCGGCGAACCCGCCCTTGGCGAATGCGGCAGCGGCGCCGTCAAGGATCCGCGCCACGGTCTGCTCGCGCCTGCCGGCCAACCTTTACCTCCACGTGTTTACTTCGTGGTTTAACCTAGCCAGGATTCACTCTGAAGTAAAGGGGGTTCTTCCCTACGCTCGACACATGGCCGAGCTACCGGAACTGGTCCTGGCGGCGGCGGGCGGCATCGGTGAGGTCGACTCGGCCTACGACGCCGAACTGCTGCTGTCCACTCTGCTCGGCAGCGTGTACGCGCACCTGCAGCCGGATCGGGGCGCGGCGGCCGACTCCTTCGCCACCGCACTGCGCGCCCACCTGGCGACCTCGGCCGAACCGGTCGCTCCGGTCGTCGCCGCGGTCCTGGACGCGCTGACCGGCGCTCGATCCATCGTGGACGGTCCACAGTGGATCGAAGCACTGGGTCGGGTACGGGTCACCGGCGGGTACGCCTGCGGCGACCGGTACGGCGACCAGACCAGCTATCTCGCCACGTATGCGTACGAGGACGAGCGGGTCGGCGGGCCCGAGCACGGGGTACTGGTTCTGGTCGACCACAACCTGGGCACGGCGCAGGAGGTGCTGGTGGTCACGCCGGTGGACGAGTCGCTGGCGGCGCTGCGCGAGGGTGTGGCCGGCGACCCGGACGCGATGACCTGGATGGCGGAGCTGGACCCGGCAGCGGTACGGGCGGCGGCGACGGCGTACCTGCGCGCGACCGACCTGGCGGAGCAGCCGCCACCGGAGTCGCTGGCGGCCAACCGGGCGCTGGCACTCTCCCGGCTGGCGGCGCTGCCAGCGCCGGCCGGCGCGACCGGCGAGCGCTCGGCGGCTGTTGCGCCAGCTTCGGCGGCTGTTGCGC
>JAFMQQ010000675.1 GCA_017354595.1 Micromonosporaceae bacterium | reverse complement strand
TCGCTGTCCGGCCGCGGCTTCACCGGCTCGGTCGCGATCGAGGTGGGCACCCGCCGGGCGGCCAGCCGCGCCGAACGCGAGGCGGATCTCGCCGAGTCGCTCGCCTTCGCCCGTACCCACCTCGAACCGTCCAGAGTGGACGTCCGGTAGGGAGTGCTACACCGGGGTCAGCTCGTCGGTGGCGGCCCGCTTCCGGGCCCGGTGTGCGGCCACATGCGAGCGGGTGGCGCAGCGTTCCGAGCAGAACCGCCGGCAGCAGTTGGACGAGGTGTCCAGGTACACGTTGCCGCAGCGCTCGTCGGCGCAGACCCCGAACCGGGCGCTGCCGTACTCGCACACCCAGACGGCGAGGCCCCAGACCGCGCCGGCCAGGTACTCCGCGGCGACCGAGGCGCCCCGGCTGGTCACGTGCATGTGCCAATCGCCGGTGTCGTGGCCGGAGATCCGGGGCTGTACCGGGTTCGCCTCCAGCAGCACATTGAGCGCGGCGACCGCGTCATTGTCGCGGTGCGAGGCGCCCATCTCGAAGATTTCCCGCAGCTTCCGCTGCGCCCGCCGGAACGCCGCCAGATCACGCTCGGTGACCTCGTCGACCATCCAGGGCTCCACGCTGAGCACGCCGCTGAGACCAGCCATGTCGTCCAGGCGAGCATTGACCAGCTCAACGGCCCGGTGGGCGTACGCGTCGAAGTTCACGTACAAAAGGTACCCGTACCCGGGCCACACCTTCGCCCGCGTGCCGGAGGTCGGCGGGATACGCTCCGAGCATGCTCCGAACGGCCATCCTCGCCGCTGCCCGGTCCCGGCGCATCGAACGGCTGGTGGAGACTGCTCCGCTGACCAGGGCGCTGGTCCGTCGCTTCGTCGCCGGCACCGGCACCGAGGACGCCCTGCGGGTCACCCGGGAACTGGCCGCCGAAGGGATGCGGGTCAGCCTCGACTTCCTCGGCGAGGACACGGCCACCGCGGCCCATGCCGAGGCCACCAAGGACGAGTACCTGCACCTGCTCAAGCGCTTGGCCGACGCCCGGCTCGGTGCCGACGCCGAGGTCAGCCTCAAGCTCAGCGCGCTCGGCCTGCGCTTCGACGAGAAGCTGGCATACGAGCACGCGCATGCGATCTGCGCCGCCGCCGCGGCGGCCGGGACGGTGGTCACGGTGGACATGGAGGAGCACACCACCGCTGACGCGACGCTGGAGATCGTGGAGCGGCTGCGCCGGGACTTCCCGTCCACGGGTGCCGTACTGCAGGCGTGCCTGCGTCGCACCGAGGCGGACTGCCGGGAGCTGGCGGTCGCCGGATCCCGGGTACGTCTGGTCAAGGGCGCCTACAAGGAGCCGGAGTCGGTCGGGTACCGCACCGCGATCGAGGTCGGCCGGTCCTTCGTACGCTGCCTCAACGTGCTGCTCGCCGGTCCCGGGTACCCGATGGTGGCCACCCACGATCCGCGCCTGATCGCGATCACCGAGGACCGGGGCCGGTGGCTCGGCCGGGCCACCGACGAGTTCGAGTTCCAGATGCTGTACGGGGTGCGCCCGCAGGAGCAGCGCCGGCTGGTGGCGGAGGGGTACCTGGTGCGGGTCTACCTGCCCTACGGCACCCAGTGGTACCCGTACCTGATGCGCCGGCTGGCCGAGCGCCCGGCGAACGTCGCCTTCTTCGCCCGGGCGGCAACCAGCCGTAGGTGACTGCGAGTCGTGAAAAGTTGACCGATTGTTTCGCGCCGGTCACTCGCGTACCGGTACCGTTCTAAGAACACGCGCGTCGCCACGACGCGCGCAGGATGCGGGGTGAGCCATGGCTGGATCCTCACGCGCCGACGGCCGGCTCGCGGAGGTCAACTTCCTGACGGTCGCTGAGGTGGCGGAGCTGATGCGGGTATCGAAGATGACCGTGTACCGGCTGGTCCACTCCGGCGAACTCACCGCGGTGCGGGTGGGCCGGTCGTTCCGGGTACCGGATCACGCGGTGCACACCTACCTGCGCGAGGCGTTCCAGCAGTCGGCCTGACCGCGATTTCACTCTGGTACCACGGGCCGGCTAGGCTGAACGCTGCTCCGCAGCGCCGGCGTGGGGCGCCGGCCCCAATCACGCAGGTACGCAAGCTGCCAGACACCCAGGGGAAAATCGTATGGGCTCAGTGGTCAAGAAGCGCCGCAAGCGCATGGCCAAGAAGAAGCACCGCAAGCTGCTGCGCAAGACCAGGGTCCAGCGCCGCCGCCTCGGCAAGTAAGGAACCGTGACGACCGACCAGCATCCCGGCGTGGTCCTGGTCACCGGTGTCTGCCGGTACCTGGGCGCACAGGTGGCCGTCCGCCTCGCCGCCGACCCGCGGATCCGCCGGGTGATCGGGCTGGACGCACACGAGCCGTCGCCCGCGCTGGTCGGGCCCGACGTTCCCGACCGGTTCGAGTTCGTCGCGGCCGACATCCGTACCGCCGAACCGGCTGCGGTGATCGCTTCGGCCAATGTGGACACCGTGGTCCACCTCGCCGTCGCCTCCGGAACCCCGACACAGTCCGGCGGCCGGGCGGCGATGAAGGAGCAGAACGTCATCGGCACCATGCAGCTGCTCGCCGCCTGCCAGCAGGCGCC
>JAFMQQ010000674.1 GCA_017354595.1 Micromonosporaceae bacterium | reverse complement strand
CGCGGCGACTCGCTCCAGCAGTACGGCGTCGATGGCAGCTACGCCGTCGACCTGGTACGCGTCCCTCCGGCTCAGCCGCCCACCCCGTCTGCCGCCCAGCCATCCGCAACCTAGTTCCGGTATGGAACGTCTGGTCGGACCGTGTTTGCCCGAGCAGACGTACGGTCGCAGAACCAACGGCCGCATGGCAGACACCGAACCGGCAACCCGTCCGATGATCGGTCACCGGCGCTGTCGACTCCCGTGTCAACCAGCCAGGCTGAGCCGCGGGAGTCGCACCAGGCGTGACACTGGCGGCGGCCCCGGCGCTGTTCAGATGAGAATCCGCAGGTCGGCGGGGAGGACCCCATGGTGATGGTGCTGGGCGTCAGCAGCTCGACGCTGACGGCGGTCGCCGTGCGCACTGTCGTGTCGGACCAGGCTGACCTGAAGCTGGTGGATGTGGTCGCCTCCGGCAGACAGGCGCAGGAACGCTGTGCTGAACGGGGGATCCAGGGCACCCGGGAGATCGACGTGGTGCTGATGGACACCTACCTGCCTGGCGAGGATTCGCTGCGCCTGGCCACCGGCTTACGTGAGGCGCACCCGGGACTCGGCGTCGTGCTGATCGGGCCGGCCGAGGACAGAGTGCTCGTCCGGGCGGCGGTCGCCGGCATCTCCGGTTACCTTCCGGCGAATGTCCCGGTGCACGTACTGCTGGCCGCGATCCGGCGGGCCGCGGTCGCGCCGGACTCCTTCACCGCACCCGACCTGGCCGGTGTGCTGCGCCGCCCGCAGACCCGGGCCCGGCTCAGCGCCCGTGAGGGCGAGGTGCTGCGCCACCTGTTGACCGGCTCAACGCTGGCAACGATCGCCGACACCATGCTGGTCTCCGAGTCGACCATCAAGACGTACGCCTCGCGCATCTACCGCAAGCTCGGGGTACGCGACCGCGGCCAGGCGGTCGACGCAGCCATCCGGGCCGGTCTGGTCCAGCGATGCGGGCCCGACCTGAGCCGAGAGCCTGAGCCGACCGCGATCCGGGTCTGATCCCGATTTCCTGCTCGACCGGATCCGGATCTGGGGTTGACAGGTCTTGATTGGCCTATCAATAATAGGCGTCATGCGAGCCACCGGATCCCCCCGTACCACCGCCGCGGAGCGCCGCGACGCGGTACTCGAGGGGGCGATCCACGAGTTCGCGGAGCACGGATACCACGCCACGAAGACCGCCGACATCGCCAAGCGGGCCGGAATCTCCCAGCCCTACATCTACGCACTCTTCGCCGACAAGAAGGAGCTGTTCCTGGCCTGCCTGCAGCGGGTACGGGAGCAGATCCGGGACGCGTTCTGCACCGCCTGGCAGCCGGGCGGGTCGCTGGCGGAGTCGCTGACGAACATGGGCCGCAACTACCGCAAGGTCATCACCAACCCGGACGCCCCGCGCTGCCAGATGCAGGGCTACGCGGCCTCCGCCGACCCGGACATCCGCGAGCACATGCGGCGCGGATACCTGGAGATCTTCCAGCTGGTCTCCGAGTTGACCGGCGCCGACAAGGGAGTCGTCGCCCGGTTCATGGCGACCGGCAACCTGCTCAACGTGGGTGCCGTGCTGGGCATCCCGGAGGAATACACGTTCGCCCCGTTCGACCATTGACCGTTGGCTATTTTTTTTGGTCACTCTCTGATAGGTCAATCAATCACAATACGAAGGAGCGCATCAATGAGTACCGCAACCCTTACCCAGACCGGGACCACTGCCACCACCACGCCGGTAGCGCCGGCACGCGACCCGCGCCGCTGGTACACCCTCGCCGTCCTCTGCCTCTCCCTGCTAGTGATCGTCGTCGATACCACGATTGTCAATGTCGCCATCCCCACCCTCGCCCGCTCACTGCACGCCGGCCCGGGCGCGCTGGCCTGGATCGTGGACTCGTACACCCTGGTCTTCGCCGCCCTGCTGCTGCCCGCCGGCAGCCTCGGCGACCGGTACGGCCGGCACCGAGCGCTCGCCACCGGCATGCTCGTCTTCGGCGCCGGCTCGCTCGGCGCGGCCCTGGCCGGCAACGCCACCGAGCTGATCGCGATGCGGGCCATCATGGGCATCGGTGCGGCGTTCATCATGCCCGCCACCATGGCCGTGCTGACCGCGGTCTTCACCGACCCAGCCGAACGCGCCAAGGCGATCGGGCTCTGGTCCGCCGTCAGCGGCCTGGGCGTCGCGATCGGTCCGACCGCCGGTGGCTGGCTGTTGCAGCACTATTCATGGAGCGCGATCTTCGCGGTCAACCTGCCGATCGTCGCGGTCGCTCTGGTCGCCGGTCTCTTTCTGGTACCCGCATCGAAGGCGCCGCACCGGCCGCGGCTCGACCCGCTCGGCACGGTACTGGCGACCGCCGGCCTCGGCGCCCTCACCTACGCGGTGATCCAGGCAGGGCAGAGCGGCTGGGGTTCGGCCGGCAGCCTGCTCCGCTTCGGCGTCGCCATCGCGCTGCTGGCCGGCTTCGCCGTCGCCCAGCTGCGCAACGACCACCCGATGCTCGACCTGAGTCTGTTCCGGGACGGGCGGTTCACCGCCGCGACCGTCGCCGTCATGGTGCTCTTCTTCGGCCTGGCCGG
>JAFMQQ010000148.1 GCA_017354595.1 Micromonosporaceae bacterium | reverse complement strand
CTGATGATCGTGACCTTGCTGATCAATGCCGTGGTGTGGCGGGTGGCGGGTCCAACCGCGCCGCAGGATCATCAGATCCTCTCGGCGGTGGCGAGATCCTGCTCGGTAGGGCGGCGGCAGCCCGAAGTAGAGGTACTGAATCAGCTGTCCAGCCTTCTCCACCGGCCTTCTCCACCGGTGACACCTCCTTCAGTAACTGATCGACGTGCGCACGTACCGCCTCCGATCCGTTCCCCATGGTGTCCTCCGATGCGGACAGAGATCGAGGAAGATCGACCGGACGATGAGCACACCCGATTACAGAACAACCGACGACTCGGTCTCCAAATCTTGAGAGATTCCGCAGCACCGTGCGCCGTATGACGTATGTGGTGTCGAGAGTTGCCAAGACAGCGAAGGTTCCCATCGACGTCTGTCCGATGTGGACCTCTGAGGAGGAGGTACTGGCAATGAGGTTCCGGACGCAGAGGTTCGCGGTTGGCGTGTTGGCCACCACCCTGGCCACGGCCGGGATGCTCGGCTCCGGCGTGCTCGCTTCGGCCAGCACACCAGGCGCCGCCGGGCGGGTTCTGGCGGCTGTCGTTCGGGCCGGTGACGTACCCGTCGAGCGACTCACGGTATGCCAGGACGCGGAACGCCTCGACCTCTCGTCGTCGATCACGGATGCCCTGTACCGCGGAGGGCTAGGCTAATGTCGGCGGCGTGGCTTATTGGATCACGGTCTACTGTGCCGAGAGTCTCGGGCCGCTCACCGGGGAGGACCTTCACCGGCTGGTGATGCGGCAGGATCTCATGGCCGTCGCGGAGGACTGGCTGGACCGTTCCGAGGACTACGGCAGCGCGGTCGCAGCTGCCGTTCGGGTCGAACCGGTTAAGGGGGTCGAGGGCGGGTTCTTTTTGTACTACGACCCGGCGGACCCTGACTGGTGGATTCGGTTCGATCGTCACACCGGTGCGCAGGCGCGTGACCGGGGCGTGGCGGCGATAGAGGAGAAACTCGACGGGACCGAACCGATCCGCATCCGGGAGGTGCTCTCCGCCGCGGAGGAACATTTCGCGTTCGGGTTGAAAGTCGAGGACCACACCGGGATCGGCCGGTTCATCTGCTGGTACCTGGCGATGGACCTGGCGGAGCGAGGCGACGGGCTTGTCGATATGAATGGCGAGTGGTGGGCGCCGACCGACCACACCCGCCCGCTGTGGACACGCTGACCGCATTACGTCGCGCGACCGATCCTTACTGGAGTGTGGACCGACCCGGACGGCCTTATCGGACGGATCGCGCGTGTGTGATCGCAATACCGCCGGCGCGGTCGGACCTGCCACGCCGAGACGGCATGGCGGCCGCAGCCGGCGGGGTGCTCCGCGACCTTGATCCGGGTCAGTTCCGGGCTGCGGTTGCCGGGTGGCTCCGCCATCAGCCCGGCCGGGTACCGTCCATTGGCGACAGTCAGGCCCGGGGTATCCGTGAAATGGTCTCGACGGGGGCGTCGGTGTGCGCGATCATCGACTGCGGTGAGGGTACCAGGGGTGAGAGGCGATGGTGGCTGAGCTGATTGGCGAGTTGGACGGTGGGCAGGAGCAGGCGTTGCGGTCGCATATGCGGGGCTGGTTGCAGCGGGCGTTGAGTACCGCGGCGCCGGACTGGAATGCCGTTGAGACCGCCATCGCGAACTGCACCAGCCGGGCAGGCGCCGGCGGTTGGCGCGAGGTGGTGTACGTCCCTTCGCCGCTGTCGTTGGCCCGGGCGATGTGCCTGCTGGTGGATCCCTCGGTGGATCCCTCGTCGGTCGGCGGGCGGGACTCGCTGGCCGGGCGGATCCGCCGCGACTATCAGGAACAGTTCGAGCGGGAGTTGGCCAGGGTCTACGACCGGCAGGTGCGGGAGCGGGTCCGGGCCGAGGTGTTCGCGGCGCTGGGCGCGCCATTCCGCGATGGTGAGCAGGTGGCCGACGCGGTGGCTGAGGCGTTGAGCGGCGGCCCGTTGAGCGGGGATCCGGATGGTGTGCAGCAGGCGGCGTGGTCGGTGGTGCAACACTTCGCCTACCAGCCTATGCCGTGGGAGCAGGAGGTGGATTACGGCGTGCCGACCAGTCGGTACCGGACCCGCCTCCCTCTGCCCAACGGTCGCCAGCGCGATGCGGGCCGGCAGGAGTGGCGGTGGTGGCTGGGTGGCTTGTGGGAGGCGGCGTGGTCGGCGTATGCCACATTCTTCGCCGGCTACGGCCCGGCTGGGATTTCGCGGCTGGCGTGGGTGGAGGAGTTCTGCACCGCGCAGTCGGCGGACTTTTGGTTGCCGTACCACGACTTCACGCTAATCAGCCAACGGCCGGTGGTGTTGGGTACCGACAATGACCAGTTGCACTGCGCCGATGGGCCCGCCGTGGCCTGGCCAGACGGCTGGGAACTGTACTTCTGGCATGGCACCCGGGTACCCGGATGGGTCATCCACGCTCCCACGGTCAAGGCGATCAACGTCGAGCCGAATGTGGAGATACGCCGCTGCGCCATCGAATCGATGGGCTGGGAGACCTACCTCGACCAGGCCCGGCTGTCGCTTGTGGACACCTCCGACGACCCCGGCAACCCCGGCTGCCAGCTGCTGCTCTACGACGTACCGGAGCACGTCTGGGGTGAACCGGTACGGGTGCTGCTGGCCACCAACGGCAGCCCGGAACGCGACGGTACCCGGCGCCGCTACGCCCTACCCGTACCCGCCGACATGGACACCGCCCTGCACGCCGCAGCTTGGACCTACGGCCTGACCAGCGACCGGTACGCCGCACTGGTCCGCCGCACCTGACCGCACCGGCAAGGAGGTAGACATCTATGACTCGACTCGCCGATCTGGCCCGGGTGACCGGGCTGCCGGTCGACCCGCACCTGGTGCTGGACATGGTGATCCCGGTCCACGACGGTATCCAGGCACAGGGTGACCTGCTGGTGGTACCGCACGCACAGCTGGCCGGCCAGGTCCGCGCCGCGGACGGCGCGCACTGGCAGGAGGTACCGCCGGCCGGTGTCGAGCTGCTGCGCGGCGCGGCCGGTGGCAACCCGCACACCCTGGTCGCTGACCCGGACACCTGCCTGTGGACGTCGCAGGTGTCCGATGTGGAGGGTCTGGCGATCGCGCTGGTCGACGCGATGGCACCGGTCTACCTGCTGCACCGCGAACATGGCGGCACCGGCATCGCACCCGGCCGGTACGTGGTACGCCGGCAGCGGGAACTGGCCCACCCGGCACCCGTGCCCGACCAGTCCTCGCAGGAGCGCCGCGACACCAGGCAGCAGCGCCGCGAAGCAACCCGGGCACGGCGCCGAGCCCAGCGGCGCATCCACCTGGTCGCAGACTGAGCCCGGCCGGCGGCCGAAGCCTCGGCGAGGGACTACGTTCCGATCCGTGCCGACTCGATCCACGGCGGCGGCGCGGGCGGGTCGGCACCGAGCAGGCCGGCGACGAGCCGGGCAGCCGGCGGGTGTGCGGGCCACGGGGTATACCCGTCGGTGAGCACCACCACCACGTCCGGGCGCTGCGGCTGAGCCAGCGCCGCCTCGATACCCACCCGCAAGTCGGTACCGCCACCGCCAGCGAACTCCACCTCCTCCGCCCGGCACACCCGCCTGGTGAGGTTGACCGCTGCATCGCAGGAGATCACGGTCACCCGGTTGCCGCGCAGCCCTACGCTGCGCAGCACCCCGGCGACCTCGGCCAGTGCGGCGGCCAGCTCGCTGTCGCCCATCGATTCGGAGGTATCCACCACCACCGCAACGCACGGCACCGGGCGGCGCAGGCTGGGCAGCACCACCCGGGGCTGGCTCGCCGCCCGGCGGGATGGGCGCTGGTGGGTGTAGTCCGCTGCGCCGCTGGCCCAGGCGACCGCCTGCCGGATGCTGCCGGCGAGCACCTGGCGCCAGTCGATCAGCGGTTCGAGCACCTGCTCGGCCCAACGCCGCCAGCCGGCCGGTATGTCGCCCTGGCTGCGCTGGCGCGCCCGGATCGCGCCGGCGGTGTTCCGGCGGATCGCCTGCGCCTCGACCGCCGAGACGGCGGGTGCGCCGGTGACACCCAGATCCCACACCTCGGCGCGGCCGTGCGCCCCGGAGCCACAGCTGGTACAGGATGGCGAAGGCGGGATGCCGGGCAGGTACTGCTCGAACAACCGCCCCTCGGGCAGTGCGTACCGGGACGGGTGCTGGGCACCCTCGGGCAACCGCAGCCCGTCGGCGAGCAGGTCGTCGTTGATCTCGCAGTCTTCCGCCACATTCACCCGCCGGTGGTCGACCCGGTATTCGGTGGGCAGCCGGAGCGTCCGGCCCGCGTGGTCGCGCAGCAGGTGGGACACCTCGTGCACCCACACGCCAGCCAGTTCCACCAGCGGTGTCTCGTCCACAAAGGACGGATTCAGGTAGCACCGCCAGTGCCGGTCCACCGCCATCGTCGATACCGTGGTCGACTCCACGACGGACAATGCGTAGAGGGCCTTGGCGAGGTACGGCCGGTCGGTGGCCGCCCGGTAGCGGGCCGCCAGTGCTTTGGTCCGGTCCAGGTTCACCGATGGCCGGACCGGCGGCTGGGTTGGCGTACTCAGCGGACCAGCACCCCGGACAGCGCCAGGATGTCCACAAAGGAGTCCAACTGCGGGGGCACCGGCCAGTTCGAGTCGCGCAAGGCGGCCAGGTCGGTCGCGGCCCCGGCCGCCACGTCCGGTACCCCGGCGTCGACCGCCTTGGCGAGCACCGCCCAGGCCGCCTCCCACCGCTGCTGGTCGGGTCGGGACTGCACCGCCGAAACCACTGCGGTGAGGAAGGCGAGCTGCCGGTCGCCCCGGTCCGGCAGGGCGAACGCCTCCGGCCGGGCCAGCACCCGCTCCGGGTCGGGCAGGTCCAGCTCCTCGGCGAAGGTGAGCAGCTCGATGCCGGCAACGTCGCCGACCGCGGCGGTCAGCGCCGCGCCCAACACGTCCCGCCGGGCAAGGCTGGCGTCGGCGAAGGCGAACAGTCGCAGCGCCATCTCCCAGGTGCGTGGCGACGGCCAGGCCCGCCCCCGGGCCTGCGCGTCGGTCGGCAGCTGGTGCACCAGGCCCGGCCGGGCGGTGAGGAACCCGGCGACCAGGCCGCGGGCCCGCGCCAGTGCCGCCGCCACCCGTTCCGGCTGGATCGCGGGTACGGTCACCGCCGGCCAGGTCCCCGCCAACCCGCGCGCGACAATCGCCGGATCGTGGGTCCAGTCCAGATGGACGAACCGGTTGGCCAGCGGCGGGCTCAGGTGCCAGCCGTCTGCGGCGCTCGCCGGCGGGTTCGCGGCTGCCACGATCCGGACCGGTTCGGGCAGCTCCAGGCTGCCCACCCGGCGCTCCAGTACCACCCGGAGCAGGGCCGCCTGCACCGCCGGCGGCGCGGAGGACAGCTCATCGAAGAAGAGCAGACCGCGACCGCGCCGGGCGACGCGTACCGCCCAGTCCGGCGGCGCCATGGGCACCCCGTCCCGGCCCGGGTTGTCCCCGATGATCGGTAGACCGGAGAAGTCGCTGGGCTCGTGGATGCTGGCGATGACCGTCTCCATCGGCAGCCCGAGTCCGGCGGCGAGCTGCGCCAGGGTGGCCGACTTGCCGATACCCGGCTCGCCCCACAGCAGTACCGGCAGATTTGCGGCGACCGCGAGGGTGAGCGCCTCGGCCTGGGTACTGGTGGCGGCCTCGGTCCGGGTGGCGCGGGTCGCCCGGGCCAGTGCGTCGGCAAGGTCAAGGGGATCGGGGGATGTCATCCGGCGTCCTTGTTCTCGGTTCTCAGCGTGATCGGTCGGGGAGGAGGGCAAGCAGGAAGTCGAGGTCGTCCCGGGGCGGCAGCTGGCGGAGGGTCTCCCACAGCGCCAGCCCACCCCACGGGTCGCGGGCCATCCGGTCGGCGCCCGCGTCGAGCGTGGCACGGATGGTCTGCGCCGGAGCCGTCGTGATCAGTTGGGTGTGCAGCGGCGTCCGGCCGTACCCGTCGACCGCCGCCAGATCCAGGCCGGCCTCGACCAGCCATGGCACGATCGTGGCGGCCTCCGTGCAGCGGAGCAGGTGCAGCGCGGACTCGCCGGACTTGTCCACGACCGACGGGTCGGCGCCAGCGTCCAGCAGCGCCCGGACCAGCGCCGCGGAGCCACCATCAAACAGCGCCCGGAGTAGCGGGGTCTGCCCGTTGGCGTCCCGCTCGTTGATGTCCGACCCGGCCTGGACCAACCGGCCCACCAGATGCGGGCGGTCCAGGTGGGCCAACAGATGCAGCGGACGGCGGCCCAGCCGGTCCCGGATGCCGGCCGGGTCGACACCCGCGAACAGCAGCAGCTCGAATGCGTCGCCGTCGCCGTGCAGGATGGTCAGCAGGGCATGCGCGCGCAGCTCGCGTAGCCGCCGCGGCGGGCGCCCTCCGGTAGCCCGCCAGCTGTCGACCACCGTGACGCAGCCGGGCACCTCGCCGCCGAACGCCCGCATCACCTGCTCCCGCCGCAACTGTTCGGGCGGATGGTCCAACGGCCGGAGCGCTCCGCCGGCCCAGCCGATCCGGTGCCAGGCACCACGGCAGCGCACCCGTACAGCGCCCGGTTGCGCCCCGGCGGCCGGCCGAAACGCCGCTACCTCCGGCTGCTCGGGGAAGAGCGCGGCGCGTACCAGCGGGTGCAGTTCGGCCGGTCCGATCCGGCCGGCCCGCAGCAGCTCCAGATCGGGCGAGCGCTGCCACAGTACCCGCGGCAGCCGGGACAGTCTCCGCGCGTCCGAGTCGAGCCACCGCTGGGCCTCGATCTGTCCATTGTGGACAGCCAGGACTGTTGTCAACCGCGGGTAGGAGCTCCGCAACGTGCAAAGCGCCCAGGGTGCCATCCGCATCACCTCCGGCAGCGTGGCCAGCCAGCGGCGAACTCCCGGCACCAGGCCCAGCACGATACCGCACGGCTCCTGCCGCGGGTCGCTGTTCCAGGAGAGATTCGGCAACCCAGCCGCCTGCCAGGCGGCTTCGCCGTCGCCCCGGTCCAGCGCGCGCAGCACCCACTCCACCAGCGCGACCGGATCCCGGTCCGGGTCGGGCGGCGTACCCGGCAGCTGCGCCTCCGGCAGCCGGGTACCGTCCCGGCGGAAGAACGGCACCCGGTCGGCGCCACCCAGCCGGGGCAACAGGTCCGCGGCGTACCGGGCATCCCACAGGTACCGGGCCGGCAGCCAACTGTCTACATTGGAGCTGAGCAGGTCGACCCGGCCGAAAACCAGCTCGGGCCGCTGCGGCCGG
>JAFMQQ010000673.1 GCA_017354595.1 Micromonosporaceae bacterium | reverse complement strand
GCGTCGCGGGCCCACCCGGCCCCGGCCAGCCGCCCGGGGTACCCGGGCCGGGTCTTCCCCCGGGCTGGACGCCCGGGCTACCGCCGGGCGTGCTGCTGCCCCCCGGCTACGGCAACTACCCGTACCTGCTGGTCCGGCCGCGCCCGCACGGCCTGCCGGTCGCGCCGCTCGGCCTGCGGCTGGTCGCCCGGCTGATCGACATCGCCGCGGTACTGGCGCTCAACGTCCTGGGCAACGGCTTCTTCGTGTACCTGTGGGTCAAGGACATCAGCCCGTACTTCACCGCCGCGATGCACAACAAGCCGATCGATCTGTCCACCGCACCGGGCCGGCTGCAGGCGCTGGAGTGGGTGATCCCGCTGGTGGCCACCGCGCTCTGGTTCGCCTACGAGGTACCCGGTACCGCCAGCGCCGGGCAGACCTTCGGCAAGCGTGTGGTGGGGCTGAAGGTGATGGCACTGGAGAGCGAGGCGCCGATCGGCTTCGGTCGGGCGTTCCGGCGGTGGAACCCGCTCGGCCTCCCGGTGCTGCTGTGGTCCTGCTTCGGCATCGGCTTCCTGCTGCAGTTCGTCGACTGCATCTCCGCCGCCATGGGCGGCCCGCTGCAGCTCGCACTGCACGACCGGTCCGCCCGTACCGTGGTCGTCCACTGTGGACGTCGTGGGCACGAGAAGACACCGGAGAAGGTACCGGCCCAGATGGGCGGGGGGCAGCGGTGAGTCTCACCCGGCCGGACCTCGCCTCGCTGCCCGCATACATCCCGGGCCGGACCGTACCGGGCGCGGTGAAGCTGGCCAGCAACGAGGTGCCGTACGGGCCCCTGCCCGGGGTGGTCGAGGCGATCGCCGAGGCGGCAGCCGGCAGCCACCGGTACCCGGACATGGGCGTGGTCGCGCTGCGCGAGGCGCTCGCCGAGGCGTACCGGGTGGACCCGGCCCGGGTGGTCACCGGCTGCGGATCGGTCGCGCTCGCCGAGAGCCTGGCCCGCACCACCTGCCTCGGGCCGCAGGACGAGATCGTCTATGCGTGGCGCTCGTTCGAGGCGTACCCGATCATCACGGCGACCGCTGGCGCCGCCAGCGTACGGGTGCCCAACCGGCCCGACCACGGGCACGACCTGCCGGCGATGGCGGCCGCGGTGTCCGACCGCACCCGTCTGGTACTGGTCTGCAACCCGAACAACCCGACCGGCACCGCGCTGCGCCGGCCCGAGCTCGACGCGTTCCTCGACGCGGTACCGGAGACCGTCCTGGTCGTGATCGACGAGGCGTACCGGGAGTTCGTCACCGATCCGGCGGTGCCCGATGCCCTCCAGACGTACGCCGACCGGCCCAACGTGGTGGTGCTGCGTACCCTCTCCAAGGCGTGGGGCCTGGCCGGGTTGCGGGTCGGCTTCCTGGTCGCCCAGCCGGCCGTGGCCGAGGCGGTGCGCAAGGTGGTCACCCCGTTCTCCACCTCGGCCGTGGCGCAGAGCGCGGCGCTCGCCGCGCTGCGGCAGGGCGATGAGATGGCGCGCCGGGCCGCGCTGGTGGTCGCCGAGCGCGACCGGGTGGCTGAGGCCCTGCGCCACCTGCTGCCCGGGGTACCGCCCACCCAGGCGAACTTCGTCTGGCTGCCACTCGGGGCGCAGGCCGCACCGTTCGCCGCGGTGTGCGAGCAGAACCGGGTGATCGTGCGCGCCTTCGCCGGTGACGGGGTACGGGTGACGATCGGTACCCCCGAGGAGAACGATCTCTTCCTCGCGGCCAGCGCGTTTGGCCGGGATGCGCTCGGCCGGGATGCGGCCGGCCTCGATCACGTGCCGGTCAACAACACGTTCGGCGTCGGGTAGTAGTACGCCTGGTCCCCGTCGGTCGGGTTACCGTCCACAAGCAACCGTTCAATGTAGACGAAGCCGTTGACGGCGTACACGTGCCCCGGCCGGAACGGGTGGTCGTCCTGCGTGTTGAGCAGGGCGAACCGGGACAGCAGGAGGCCGTCCCGGGTGTCGATGGTCACCAGGTTGAAACCCGACGTGAGCAGGTGTACCCGGCCCGGCTCGACCGCCACCACGCTCGCCGGCTCCACCGGCCCCACATCCGGGTACCTCCACAGTGGAGTACCCGTCCCTCCGGCGAGCGGCTGGCCGGTGATGCGCCCGTCCGCTTGCCGGGTCACCACAATGTCGCCGGCGAGCCAGGTCTGCGGTTGCCGCAGCGCCGGCGCAGCAGTTGGTCGACCGCCCGGCCCGATCAGCCAGGCACCCTCCCGGGTGCGGATACCGCGGCACCCGGACCGTACGGTCGCGCAGGCGAAGGGCTGGCTCCCACCCGCCGCCGGCAGCGTTCCCACCCTTCCGCCACTCCCAGCCGACCACAGCTCCACTGTGGACGCTGTCTGGCAGCCGAGTATGTCACCGCCGCCGAACAACCCGCGGCACCCGACGGCCGGCCGGCTCCACAGCTGGTGCCCGGTACCCGCGTCGAAGGCGGCCAGCTCGCTCGTGCCGGCCACGATGAAGCTCCGCCCGGCGGTGTACAGGTCGGGCGGCTCGTACACGGTCGCGGCGCCGGTACGCCGGCCGGTGTACCTCGCCTCTCCCTCGGGCGCCCTGGCCCGCCA
>JAFMQQ010000019.1 GCA_017354595.1 Micromonosporaceae bacterium | reverse complement strand
GCGGGGCCGGCTGGGCGCGCGACGCGGCGACGCGGGCGGTATAGAACTCGCCGGCGCCGGTGGTGACCGAGGCGTGCAGCCGGGCCAGTGTCGTCGGTGCGTCCCGGAGCACCGCGACCTGGCCCGCCATGAACAGGCCCTCGGCCGCCTGAGTCGCCTCATCCAGCTGCACCAGCTGGTCGCCGTCGCGGCGCAGCCCCTTGCTCGCGATCCGCAGCCGGCCGACGTTGAGCATCTCCAGCCGTTCCCACACCTGGCGGTCGGCGACCCCGGCCGCGGCCAGCTCGCCGCGTACCCGGTGGAAGTCGTCCACGTACGGGCTGGGCAGGCACCGGGTCGCGTGGCCGGGTGCGGTCTCCAGCAGGCTGGTCGCCGTCGCGGCGACCGCCTCCCGCTGGAACCGGGGCTGGATCGCTCCACAG
The DNA here is from genome assembly GCA_017354595.1 of Micromonosporaceae bacterium. Lineage (GTDB taxonomy): Bacteria > Actinomycetota > Actinomycetes > Mycobacteriales > Micromonosporaceae > DATEJJ01. The sequence goes on along the minus strand of JAFMQQ010000019.1, from coordinate 16,450 downwards.
TGGACCGCTTCCTCGGTGAACAGGTACGCGGTTCCCATCAGTACCCCGACCTTGGCCCCCCGCCGGGCCAGCGGCGCGGCCAGCGCGCTGACCATGGCGGCGGAGCGCTGGTCGTGTACGCCACCGGCGAAGAAGACCTGCAGCTGTTCGCCGGCGGCCGGCTCCTGGTCCAGGAACTCGTGCAGCGCATGCAGTTGCGCCTCCCAGAGCGGGAAGCTGGCCCGCGGGCCGACATGCCCACCGCACTCGGCGCCCTCGAAGACGAACTTGCGCGACCCGGCGCGCAGGAACTGGCGCAGCAGCACCGGCGAGGGTACGTGCAGGAAGGTGCTGATCCCTTCCGCCTCCAGCGCGGCGGCCTGTGCCGGCCGGCCACCGGCGATGATGGCGCAGGCCGGGCGTACCTCCCGGACCACCTCGACCTGGGCGGCGCGCAGCTGCTCCGGGACGAAGCCCAGCACCCCTACCCCCCACGGCTGGTCGCGCAGCAGCGCGGCGGTCTGCCGCAGGGTGGCCCGGCACTGGTCCGGGCCGGCGAGCGCGAGCGCGATGAACGGCAGCGCGCCATGTTCGGCCACGGCCGCGGCGAAGCCGGCCTCGTCGCTGACCCGGGTCATCGGTCCCTGCGCCACCGGCAGCCGTACCCCCAGCGCCTGTGCCAGCGGCGAGCCCGGCGCGAGCAGGTCCCCGGCGGCGTGGTCAGCCAGGGCGGTCCGGATCGCCGCGTCGATGGCGCGTACCGCGCCGGCGGTACTGGTGAACCGCCGCGCGAAGGCGTCGGCGAGCCAGCCATCCTGGCCGATCGGCAGCAACTCACCGGTGCTGGGCCGGCGTAACCCCCGATACTGTCCACTGAGGAGAGTCCCGTCGACGACGGTCTCCGTGCCGTCGATCCGGCGCAGCAGCGCCAGCACATCGTCGGGCAGGTCGGACTCGGGCAGCAGGGCGAGCTGGCTGTCCAATACCACGCCACGCGCGCCGCCCACCACGCACGCCGCCGCGGTGTCCGGCCCGATCCCGCCACAGACCCAGACCGGCAGGTCCAGCTCGTCATCGGCGAGCAGCTGTTGCAGCAGCACGAAGGCGCTCAGCTCGCCGACCCGGCCGCCGGCCTCCATGCCGCGGGCGATCAGCCCGTGCGCGCCGCCGGCTTTGGCCGCGCGGGCCTGGTCGATGCTGGTCACCTCGACCAGTACCGGGTAGCGTGCGGCCGCGGCGGCGAGCGCATGGCTGCCCGCCGGCAGCACCACCAAGGCGACCCGGCCGGCACCGGCGCGCTCGATCTCGTCCAGGGACAGCCGGCAACCGGCCGGGATCCGCACCCCGATCGGGGCGTCGGCCCAGGCGGCCGCCTCGGCCAGTGCGCCGCGCGCCCGGCCGCCACCCTCGCCCAGGTCGAGCACGCCGGTACCGCCGGCGCTGCTCGCCGCGGCGACGCTTCGGGGGCACGGGTCCAGGCCGCCACCGAGGCTCGTGGCGATGACCGTGCTCGCGATCACGGCGCTCATCGGACTCCCGTTCGTGGGGAAGCGGACGGTCCGCATGCATCAGTGCACAATGCGGTACCTGTACCGGCGGGTAACGACCAGCGACCCGAATATAACGATGAATGAGGCCGTGCGTAAGACCGGAGATCGGCGAAATTTGATCGATACGAAGTAGTGCCCAGGTGGTCACGTCATCGTCAATTGAGTGATAGATCCTCAGCGAACTGTATGGAGATCTTCAGCCAACCGTCAGGCGACGAGTATATAGGCCTCAATCAACGCCTTGGGAGAGTTGTCGCATGTCAGGGGGCATCGCTCAGGGCGGTCAAAAGCATAGTAAACAGATAGGGATTAAGGACAACTGTGAATGCTGATCCACTCTTCGAGAAGGGCGCGACACGGTCGCTGAGTCCGGTGTGTGAGCAATTCGAGTGCCTGGCAGCCGTGCAACGCCGGAATCTGTGCGCCGTCGGCTGCCATTCCGGGACACGTTCACGGCCTTGCTGTCGGTCAATGCCTCACCGGGCCACCCGCAAGCTGACCGTACCATAAGCGCCCTCTGTTTCCAGTGCGTTAACAATTGACGGCGCTGGATCAGGCCGGCGACGCCGTACCGGCCGGTAGCCGCACCGTGGCGCGGGCCCGGATGTCCACACTGGACGCCGCCGCCTCGATCGCGTACTCGCCCGCCTCCCGCCGCCAGGTCCCCGCCCCGACATCGAAGAACGCGAAGTCGCGGCCGGTGAGGCGGACGCTGACCCGGCACGCCGCGCCCGGGTCGAGGCGGATCTTCTCGAAGGCCTTGAGCTCGCGTACCGGGCGGCGCACCGTGGCCACCGGGTCGCCGACGTAGAACTGGACCACCTCGCAGCCGGCCCGGGATCCCGTGTTGGTCACGGTGACCGCCAGGTCGACGGTACCGGCCTCAGCGTCGACCACCGTCGCCGAAAGCGGCGAGTACTCGAAGGTGGTGTACGCCAGCCCGTGCCCGAACGGGTACCGCGGCACAATGCCGGTGGCGTCGTACCAGCGGTAGCCGATGAACACGCCCTCGCCGTACCGGACCTGGCCGCGTTCGCCCGGGAAGTTGAGGTACGCCGGCGTGTCGGCGAGCCGGTGCGGGTACGTCTCGGCGAGCCGGCCGGACGGGTCGGCCTCGCCGAACAGCACCTGTGCCACCGCCCAGCCGGCGCCCTGGCCGGCGAGGCCGGCGTGCAGGATCGCCGAGGACCGGTCGTGCCACGCCCCGAGGGTGACCGCGGAACCGTTGCACAGCACCACCACCAGCCTGGTGCCTGTGGCGGAAGGGTCCAGCTCGGCCAGGGCCTCCAGCAGCGCCTGCTGGCCCGCCGGCAGCTCGACACCGTCCCGGTCGTGCCCCTCGGTTTCGGAGGCGAGCGGCAACCCGGCGTAGACCACGGTGAGGTCACAGGAGGCGGCCAGCCGTACCGCGTCGGCGATCAGTTCGGCGTCGGTACGCGGGTCGCGGTCGCGCTGGGCCGCGCCGGGTGCGCGTACCTCGCCGTCCACACCGGCCAGGTCGACCGCGTCCGGGTCCTGATAGCCGAGTTCAAAGTGGACGCAGACACCGTCGCCGGCTGCCGCGGTCAACTCGGCGAGCGGGTTGTCGACGCCGGTCGGGCGTACCCCCGCCGACCCGCCGCCCTGCAACCGCGGCCGGATCGCGTACTCGCCGATGACCGCGATGCTGCCGGTGGTCGCCCGGTCGATCGGCAGGCAGCCGTCCTCGTTTCGCAGCAGGGTGAGGCAGCCGGCAGCCGCCTCGCGGGCCAGCCGGTGGTGTGCCTGCGTGTCGACCCGGCCGGGGTCGGCCGGCCCTGCCCTGCGGACCAGCGCGGCGATCCGCCGGACCGACTCATCCATTGTGGACTCCGGCAGCATACCGGAGCTGACCGCGTCCAGAACCTCACCCGGGGCGCCGGGCGTGCCCGGCATCTCCAGATCCAACCCGGCGGCCAGCGCCGCGATCCGGTCGTGGACGGCACCCCAGTCGGAGATGACCACACCCTGGTAGCCCCACTCGTCGCGGAGCACCTGGGTGAGCAACCAGCGGTTCTGCGACGCGTGTACCCCGTTGATCCGGTTGTACGAGCACATCACCGACCAGGGTTGCGCCTGGCGTACCACCCGCTCGAAGGCGGCCAGGTAGATCTCGCGCAGCGTCCGCTCGTCCACCTGCGCCGAGACCCAGAACCGGAGTGTCTCCTGGTTGTTGGCGGCGAAGTGCTTCAGGCAGGTGCCGACACCGCGCGACTGCACGCCACGCACGTACGCGGTGGCAAGCTCGCCGGCGTGCACCGGATCCTCCGACAGGTACTCGAAGTTGCGCCCGCACAACGGGGAGCGCTTCATGTTGATGCCCGGCCCGAGCAGCACCTGCACGCCGGCCGCCCGGGTCTCGGTGCCGAGCGCCTCGCCGACCCGGCGGACCAGATCGCGGTCCCAGGACGAGCCCAGCGCCGAGAGCGTCGGGAAGCAGGTGGCCGGCTCCCACACCATGTCCACGCCGGTCTCCTTGCGCAGCCCGTGCGGCCCGTCGGCGACCTCGATCGCCGGCAGCTTGACCGACTCGACCGTTTCGGTGTGCCAGTCGTCGTATCCGGAGCACAGCGCCACCTTCTCGGCCAGGGTCATCGCGCCCGGGTCGAAGCTTTGTCCACTGTGGTCGGTCATGGCTGCCTCCGGTATCAGTCGGTGGTGAACAGGTCGAGCGGTACGTCCCCGTCGGCGAGCCGGGCGCGGACCTGGCTGAGCGTGTCCTCCCCGGCCGCGCTGCGCGGCGCATCGCCGGTCATCGGGTCCTCGGCCATCGCCTCCAGCAGCGCGCCGACCGCCGGCGGCAGCCGCGCGGTCGTGGTCTGCGCGCCCGGGATCCGCTCCGCGATCCGGCGGGCGAGCTGGTCGCGCAGCGCGGGGATCTCCGAGGTGACCACCGAGCCGCCGAGAATCACCGGAACCTGCTCGCGGTCGGTGTCGAAGCCCGCCTCGCGCCCGACCCACCAGGCGTACCCGGCGAAGGCAACCGCCTGCTCGTCGACGATACGGTTCGCGACCGGGTCGCCGCCGGCCGCGCAGGCCAGCACGATCCGGGCCGCCCGGCCCTGCAGCGCGCGGGGCAGCGGGTCGGCGCGCCGGGTGAACGCGTGCAGCAGTTCGGCCACCGAGTCGATCTGGTACAGCCTGGTGAGGTGTCCGGTGAGCGTGGTCGCCGGTGCCAGGCCCTGGTGCGACCGGTACACCGCGCGCAGCCCGGCGGCTCCCAACCCGTCCCCACCGAGGTGGTCGAAGCACCACCAGCCCAGGCACCGCTGCGTGCCGTCCGGCCCGCGGGCAGCGACCGCGGGACCGGTACCGACGCTGACCGCGATCCCCAGGCCGGATGGCGCTCCGGCGCGCAGCGTGGCGAAACCGTCGTTGCGCACGCTGAACCGGGTCAGGCCCGGATAGCGCTGCGCGATCCGCTCCTGCCAGAACTCGCCGTCCTCCGGCCAGTCCACACCGGCCAGGCAGAAGGTGGCCGAGTCGGGCCGGTGACCCGCCGCACCCGCCCGCTCCAGTGCCGCGTCGACGGCGGCGAAGACGTTGCCTACCGCGGTGGGTTCGTCCGGGGCGCCATAGATGTCGCCGACACCGGCACGACCCCAGCCGAGGACTTTCCCGTCGCTGTCGCCGACCAACGCGACCGTCTTGGAGTTGCCGGCATCCACGCCGAGGTAGCTGCGGGTCACGGCAGCAGTCGGTCGGGCAGGTGCGCGGCGTGCGCCACGGCCATTTCGTCGTAGAGTTCCTCGGCCACCGGCAGCGAGGGTACCAGCGGGTTGGCGAGCATGGCGCGGATGCCGTCGGCGCGGGTACCGCTCCAGGCCGCGTACGCCGCCAGCTTCTGGTACTCCGCCAGGTGCTGGGTCAGGGCCAGGCCGGTCGGCGGCAGTGGCCGGTGTGGCAGCGGGTGTACCCCGGCACCGTCCACTGTGCACCACACCTCGACCACCGTGTCGTCGCTGAACCCGGGCAGCACCCCGCCCGCATTGGGGAGGTTGACCGGCAGCCGGGCGCCGGTGTCGTTGTAGTACGCGCTCATCACATCGATCGCGAGCTCGAGCTCGTGGATGCCGCCCCGGGACCGCTCCGGATCCAGGTGCGGTACCGCCGCCCGGGCCTGCTCGGTGTAGTGCTTCCAGTAGCCGGGCAGCGCGTCCAGGATCACCTCGGCCCGGGTCTGCCGCGCCGCCTGCTGCTCGCGCAGCACCTCATCACGGAAGTAGTAGTAGAGGAAGTAGTCGGCCGGGACCGAACCGGCCGCCGCCGCCAGATGCAGCAGCCGCTCGTTGTGCGCGTCCAGAGTGGACTTCCGTTCCTGCCGCGCCTGCTCCAGCAGCGGGATCAGGTCCTGCCCGTCGTAGGTGTGCTCGACCGACCAGCAGTTGTGGTTCAGGCCGGCCATCACGACGTGTGCCCGGTCCGGGTCCAGGCCCGCGGCGCGCAGTGTCCATTCCGGGAAGATGATCGGGCCCTCGCACATGGAGTAGATCGGTACCCCGGAGAACTGGCTCACCGCCTGCGAAACGATGTTCACCGGGTTGGTGTAGTTGAAGATGATCGCCTTCGGCGCCACCTGCTCCAGCTCCGCGACGATCTGCTTCATCACCTGGATCGAGCGCAGCGCCATGAACATCCCGCCCGGCCCCTGCGTCTCCTGCCCGATCACGCCGTGCCGCAACGGGATCCGCTCGTCCAGCGCGCGGGCCGCGAAGTCGCCGGGCCGGAAGCTGGTCAGCACGGCGTCGGCGTCGCTCAGCGCGGCGCGCCGGTCGGTGGTGGCGGTCACGGTGAGGTCCAGCCCGCGGTCGGCGACCAGCTTCTCCGCGATGGTACGGACGATCTCGAGCCGGTCGGCTTCCAGATCGACAAGCACCACCTCGGAGCCGGCGAACTCGTCACCATGCTCCACAAAGGACGCCATGGTGCCGGCCGCGCGGGAGGAGCCGCCGCCGATGTAGACGAGTTTGATGCGTGCCATGTCTGCCTTCCAAACTGCCGGGTCAGGGGCGGGTGGCGGGTTCGCCTGAGGTGGCCGCGGTGTCGGCCAGTATCCGTGGGGAGTGGCAGGCGGCCACAACCGTCGCCGGCCAGTCCGGCTCGTAGCCGGTCGCCGCACGCAACCGTTGGTACGCGCGCGCCTTGTCCGGTCCGTGCAGCACCATGACCGCCTGCCGGGACTGGTCGGCGATGGTGGATATGCCGACCGAGACGCCGAGTCTGGGTACCGCGGCGAGACTGTCGAACTCCGGGAACGTGGCGAGGTTGTCCAGCCGGGTGGCCTCGGAGAGGCGTACCACCCGGGTGGTCGAGTCCCGCGGCGATCCGGGTGGGTTGAACGCGACGTGCCCGTCCGAGGCGCCGGAGGCGAGGATGAACATGTCGATTCCGCCAGCCTCGCGGATGCGCCTGTCATAGCCGGCCGGGTCGCCCGGCTCCGGTACCCACACCTGTGGCTGCTGGCCGGTGGCGCCGCCGAGTGGCTCGGCGATCTGCCGCCGGGCGAAGCCGACGCAGCTGTACGGCAGGTCTTCGGGTACCCGGCGCAACGCCGCGCCGGCCGGCTCCAGGTAGTCGTCCATCAGTACCAGCACCAGATGCGCGACATTCAGGCCACGCGCGGGTACCTGCTCGGCGAGCGCCCGGTACACCGGCAGCGCGCTGCGTCCGGCCGGGCAGCCGAGCAGGTACCGGCGCCCCTGCCGCGCGGCCGCGGCGATGCCATCGGCGATCGGGGCTGCCAGCGCCCGGCCGACCTCTTCCGGCGAGTGGTGTATCTCCGGGATGATGCGCATGAAGCACTACTCCTTGAGGGCACCGGCCAACACTCCCCGGATGAACTGTCGCTGGAAGAAGACGTAGAGGATGAGTACGGGGGCGGCCACCACCAGACTGGCTGCGGCCATGTAGTTGACCTGGACGAGGAAGCGACCCTGGAAGACACCGAGTGCCACCGTCGCGGTCTGCTTCGCCGGGTCGGCGATGAAGACCAGCGAGATGAAGTAGTCGTTCCAGATCCACATGAAACTCAGCAGGGCAAGGGTGTAGATGGCGGGTCGGGCCAGTGGGATGAGGATCGACCAGAGCAGCCGCAGTGAATTGGCGCCGTCGATCCGGGCGCTCTCCGCGAGCTGGCCGGGCAGCGCCCGGAAGGTGGCGCGCATCCAGTACGTGCCGAACGGAACGCCCATACCGGTCTGGATGATTATCAGCCCGAGCCAGGAGTTGGTCAGGCCGAGGCTGCGGAACTGGTAGTACAGCGGCACGATGACCGCCTCGGTGGAGACCATCATGCCGAGCAGTATCAGCGGGAAGATGACGCTGTGGCCGGCGGCGTTCAGCACGCCCAGGCCGTACCCGGTGGTGACGGCGAGTACCAGCTGGCCGATGACGGACGCGACAACCACCACGAGGGAGGCCAGCATCGCGTGCGAGAAGCCCGCCTGCTGCCAGGCGTGGGCGAAGTTGGACCAGCGCGGCCGGCTGAGGCTGATCGCTCCCGAGGTCTCCGGCGAGAGCGAGATCAGCAGGAACCACACCACCGGAAAGAGCACCACCACGGCCATCAGGCTCAGTACCAGATAGGAGATCGCCTTCTCGGCGCGGGACTCCATCACGACCCCCGTTCTGAGACCCGGGTGATGAGCAACGCGACGGCCAGGCAGAGCACCGCCACGATGACACCGATCGCCGACGCCAGACCGACCTGTGGGTTCTGGAACGCCGCCTTGTAGAGCAGCGCGGCGGGTGTCATCGTCGATGTTCCCGGCCCGCCGTGGGTGGTGATCCAGACCAGGTCGAAGGTACGCAGTGCGGCGGTGACGGTCAGCACCAGCGCCACGCTGAGCTGAGCCCGCAGCCCGGGCAGGGTTACCGCGAGAAACCGCCGGAACGCACCAGCGCCGTCCATCTCGGCCGCCTCGTAGAGTTCGTTCGGGATGGCCGCGACCCCGGCGGTGAAAAGCACCATGCAGAAACCGAATCCGGCCCAGGTGCCGATCACGCCGAGCGCCGGCAGTGCCAGGTTGAAGTCGCCGAGCCAGTTGTGTACCAGCCGGTCCAGCCCGGCCGCGCGCAGGCTGGCGTTGATCGGTCCGTTCGGCGAGTAGATGCGCTTCCAGATGATGGCGATGACCACCGAGGTGATGACCTGCGGCAGAAACAACACCCAGCGGAAGAACCCGGCGCCCGGCCGCTGCCGCCGGCCGAGCATGGCCGCGCTCATCAGGCCGAGCAGGATCGGCAGCACCGCGAAGAAGACGACCAGCACCAGCACGTGGCCGAGCGAGCCGAGCAGGACCGGGTCGGTGAAGAAGGTGGTGTAGTTCTGCACCCCCACCCAGGTCGCCTTGGTGATCCCGTCCCACTTGTAGAAGGAGTACGACACCGAGCGGAAGAGCGAGAAAAGCACCACGAAGCCGTAGAGCAGCAGGCCCGGCGCGACGAACGCCAGGCCGACCCACCGGTACCGGCGGGAAACCCCCACCCGTCGCCGGGGTCGCCCGCGGCGGGTGGGGGTCGTGGCGCGCTCCGCAGCAAGCCGCGGCGTGACCTCGGTGACCATTGTGGACTCAGCCGGCCGAGGCGAACTTCTGCCGGTCAGCCTGGGCCGCGTCGAGCATGTTCTGCGGTGTCGTCTTGCCGGCCAGCATCGTCTGCAGTTGCCGGCTCACCGTGTCCAGCAACGTGTTGGTGGTCCAGTCGAAGTACGGCACGTACCCGTCGTCGGCGTCCATCGTCTGTACCGCCTTGACCTCCTCGGCGAACTCCGGCCGGTTGGTCGGCATCGTCAGGTCGGGGTAGAAGGCCGGCGTGAGGTTGTTGTCCACCGCCGCCTGCGCGGTCTGCCTGGAGAGCAGGAAGTCCAGGAAGCCCGCCGCCGCGTCGGGGTGCGCCGACTTGGCGGAGATGACCACGGCGGCCCGGCTCGAGCCGACACCCACCGTCGATCCGCCGTTGACCTGCTTGAGCAGCGTGAAGCCGAAGTCGTTCTGTTCGGTACCGGTGGGGGAGAGGGTGCCCGAGTAGTTGAACTGGAAGGCGCCCTTGCCCTTCTTGAACGAGTCGACCGAGTCCTGGTAGGCGATGCCGGCGTAGTTCGGGGTGAACCAGCCGTTGTCCGCCCACTGCTTGACCTTCTGGGCCGCGTCCAGCAGTCCGGTGTTGCCGACCGAGATGCTGGAGTCGCCGTAGACGAAGCCGGCGACGTTCTGCTTGGTGCCGTACATCGCCTGCAGGTCCCACAGCAGCGCGGTGGCCGGCCCCGCGTCCAGTGACTCGAAGTTGATGGGTACCTGGCCGGCCGCTTTGATCTGGGCGCATGCCGCCTCGAACTCGGCGAGCGTGGTCGGCACCTGGATGCCGAGACTGCTCAGGATCTTCTTGTTGTAGTTGATACCGATGATCGATGACGAGGCGACCGGTACCGCGTAGAGCGCGCCGGTGCCCATCTGCTTGCCGTCACTGGAGAACTCCTGCTGGCGCAGCAGCGACTCCGGTACCCGGCCCTTCCACTTGTACGCGTCGGCGTACTTGCTGAGGTCGACGACCAGGTGTCCCTTGGCGTATGTGCCCAGCGCCTGCCACCCCTGGTTGGCGGTGGCGATGTCGGGTCCGCCGTTGTCGGCCAGGCGCAGGTTGAGCGTGCTGTTCAGGTCGCCCCAGTCCTGCGAGGTGCGGGTGATGGTGATGTTCGGGTACTTGGCGTGGAACTGTTTGACCACGCTGTTCATCCAGTCGTTCTCCGCACCGGACGGCCAGAAATCAAGCATCTTCAGGTGGACGTTGCCCAGCTTGGTCAGATCGGTCGAGACGGTGCTGGGCGCGTTCGCGCCCGAGTTGTCATTCCCGCCCGGGGCGCAGGCCGCGACCGCTGCCAGGGCCGCGCTCGCGGCGGCGCCGGTCAGCAGTTGACGCCGCGACAGATGTACAGCCCTGGGTTCGCTGCCGGGGTGGGTGGAGCCGGCACTAGCCATGCGGGCCTCCGTTTCGCTTCTCTGGACGGCGTGCCCGCAACGAGCCGAATCGGTCGGTCGGGTGGGGTGCCCCGTCCATCTCTTCAGTGTCAGTGACCATACCAGTTGGACCAGATCGCGTCCATTCAAGCCAGCTGGTAGGCGACTGGTACAGTGCTCCCATGCCCCCTCTGACCACGATGGTGGAGGTCTCCCGGCGGCTGGATGAACAGATCCGGCATGGTGTATTTCCGGCGGGATCGCGGCTCCCCGGTGAGCGGGAGCTCGCCGCCCAGCTCGGTGTATCCCGTACCACCCTCCGGCAGGCGCTCGGATCGCTCGAGGCGGATGGGCGGGTGACCCGCTCCGCCCAGCGTGGCTGGTTCGTGGCACCGCATACCTTCGGCGAACCGCCGAGCACGCTGCAGACCTTCACCGAAATGGCGCTGGCCCGCGGGTTGCGCCCCACCACCCGGGTGCTGGTACAGAAGCGCCGCCCGGCGAGCCTGGATGAGGCGCAGAAGCTGCGCATCGCGCCCGCGGCCGACGTGATCGAGTTGCGCCGGTTGCGCGGCATGGACGACACACCGGTCTGCGTCGATACCGTGGTGCTGGTACACGGCCGGGCCGCGGCGCTGCTCTCCGTCGACCTCACCGACACGTCGCTGTACCAGGCACTCGAGCGGCACTGCGGCCTGACCATCCACCGCTCGGCCTACTCGGTGCAGGCGGTCGCCGCCGATGCGACCCTGGCCGACCTGCTGCGCATCGATCCCGGTGATCCGGTTCTGGCCGGCCGCGAGGTGGCGTACACCTCCGACGCGGTACCGATCCTGATCGGCGACAACCGCTACCGTGGCGACGCGTACGTCTTCGAGGCCGAGCTGTACCGGGCCGGCGCGCGCAACGCGTAGGCCGCCGCGGCGGCGGTACCGACGCACATCGCCCCGGCCGACAGGCCGAGCGACCAGTGCACCCCGACCGCGGCACCGAGCAGGCCGACGGTGAAGCCACTGCCCGCGCGCAACCCGTTGGCGGACATGCCGTAGACGCCGATCACCCGACCGCGCTGTGCCGCCGGGGCCCGCAACTGCACGACGGTCTGCCCGATCGACATCGAGGCCAGGTTCGCCGCGCCGCTGACCACCAACAGCAGTACCGCCAACGGGTAGTCGTGGGTGACCGCGAAGAACAGGGTGGTCAGGCCGTACAGCGCGGTGGTCGCCACCGCCGCGGCGAGGCTGGGGCGCACCCGGCCGGTCGCCTCCAGTACCACGCCGCCCAGCACGCCACCCGCGCCGCTGGCGAACAGCAGCACCTCGTACGCCGTCGTGGCGCCGCCGGTACTCAGGTCGTGCGCGAATATCGGCATCGCGGACTGCAGTGAGGCACCGATGAAGAAGGAGCCCAGGCCGCCCAGGACGATCATGCTGATCAGGGTGTGGTCCGAGCCGACCTCGCGCAGCACCCGTACCGAGCCGAGAATGCCCAGTCGCTGCGGGCGCCCGAGCCGCTGCCGGGTGTGCCCGGTGAACCGGGTGCGGGACAGGAAGAGGGTCAGCGGCAGGTAGATGGCGACGTTGCAGAAGATCCCCGTGGTCGGGCCGAGCAGCAGCAGCGCGGCACCGGCGGCCGGGCCGAGCAGGACGCCGAGGCTGCGGAAGGTGGCGTTCAGGCGCACCGCGCTGGGCAGTTCGTCGGTACCGACGAAGTCGTGCAGCATCAGCTGTTCACCGGGTGCCCACAGCGCTCCGGCGCTGCCGTGCAGGATCAGCAGGACGCAGGCCTGCCAGACCTGCAGCGAACCGGTCAGGAACAGCACGCCCCAGGCGGCGGAGACGAACATGAACAGCAGCTGTGCCGCCTGGACCACCCGCCGGCAGTCGTACCGGTCGGCGAGCGAACCGAAATACACCGAGAAGAGTAGGAACGGTACCCAGTGACTGATTACCTGGAAGCCGGCGAGTGCCGGCGAGTGGAACTTCTCCCACAGCACCCAGTAGGTAATGACGTGTTCGATGTTGTCGGCCATCATCGCCAGCCCGGTCCCGATCAGGTACGGCCGGCAGTCGCGGTTGTACAGCGCGGCGAACTTGCGTACCGGCGGTGCCTGGTCAACGTCCGGGATGTGGGTGGCGACACCGCAGGCGGCGCACATACAGTCCGTTTCTCCTCTTCGCTGACGCGAGCCTAGGTGCCGGGTGGCGACCGGCTCCAGCGGCGCGGCCTGTGATCCCGCCCGCACCGGAACGCCGGTGGCGCGGGCGGTGTCTGGAGGGTATGGATCCACGTCGTTCTCGCCGGCTCGCTGTGCCGGCCGCGTTACTGGCATTGCTCTGCGGCTGCACGCCGGGTACCGGCGCCCAGCCGGCGCGTGCGGCAACACCGGCAACCCCGGCGACCCCGGCCACTCCGGCCGCGGCAGCCGGCCGGTGCGACTACGCGGTACGGCGCGATGTGTTACCGCCGTGGGCGCGGGCCGGCTTCAGCGACCCGTCGCCCGCCGGTTTCCCGTACGTGATCAGCCGCAGCGGGGAGATCCTCGGTGTTGTCTTCGGGTACCCGTTGACCGCGCCGCCGGACGCCGAACGCAGCAACAAGATCCTGTGGGTGGCCCGCGGGGTCGCGGCGGGTGAGCAGGCTTCGCCTGGTTCATCCCCGGATCTCCGGATCGAGGCGCGGCTCGCCGGCACGGACGAGGTGGCGCAGCGCCGGGTGGCCGGCGGCCCCGGTCCGTCCATTGTGGACCTGCCACGCGCCGGCTGCTGGCACCTGACGCTCACCTGGTGGAACCACATGGACACCCTGGATCTGCGCTATGACCCGCCGTCCAAGACCGCTACCATCGCCGGCGATGGTTGATTTCTACCCCCCGATCGGTCCCTACGACAGCGGCTTCATCGATACCGGCGACGGAAACCGCATCTATTACGAGCAACTCGGCAACCCGCAGGGCAAGCCGGCTCTGCAGGTGCACGGTGGACCCGGCTCGGGCGCGAGCCGGAAGCCCACCCGCGCGTGGGACAACGAGCGCTACCGCGTTATCCGCTACGACCAGCGGGGCTGCGGCCGCAGTACGCCGCACGCGGCCGATCCAGCCACCGACATGAGCCGCAACACCACCGCGCATCTGATCGCCGACATGGAGCAGCTTCGCGAGCACCTCGGCATCCAAAGGTGGCTGCTGAACGGCGGATCCTGGGGCTCGACCTTGATTCTCGGCTACGCCGAGCAGCACCCGCAGCGGGTCAGCGGGATCATCATCGCGGCGGTCACCACAACCCGCCGCTGCGAGATCGATTGGCTCTACCGCGGCGTCGGCAGGTTCTTTCCGGAGGCCTGGGACCGGTTCCGCGACGGCGTACCGGCGGCCGATCGCGACGGCGACCTCCTCGGCGCCTACGCCCGCCTGCTGGCCAGTCCGGACCGCGCCGTGCGGGAGCAGGCGGCGGCCGCCTGGGTCGCCTGGGAGGACGCGGTCATCTCGCACGAGTCCAACGGCGCGCCCGGAAGTTACAGCGCGCGGATCGACGATGCGCGGCTGGCCTTCGTCCGGATCTGCGCTCACTACTTCAGCAACGGCGCCTTCCTTGAGGACGGTCAGCTGCTGCGCGAGGCACACAGGTTGGCCGGGATACCGGGTGTGCTGATCCACGGCCGGCTGGACCTGGGCAGCCCGGTACGGACGGCCTGGGAGCTGGCGAAGGCGTGGCCGCAGGCCCGGCTCACCATCATCGAGGACTCCGGTCACACCGGAAGCGAGGCGATGTCCCAGGCGATCGTGGAGGCTACGAAGTCGTTCGCTTCAAACTGATCCCGCCCACCGGGCGCCGCTTCCGGCGGCATCACGATCTCCGGCCGCGCAGCGTCGCGATCGCTTCGTGTTGCTCGCGCCGTATCCGGTCATCGATCCAGACGGTCTCGTCATGTATGGCGTGGATGACCACCCGCTCGTCGCGATTGACCAGCTCGGTCAGGCCGTCGATGGACGCAACGGCGCGCATCTCCACCAGCAGCGCGGTGGCGCCCTTGTCGCCCATGGGGTTGGCGGCGGCCACCAGCAGCGGTGGGACGAGCTCGTCGACGTTCGTACCGAGCCGCCACAATGCCCGGGCGGCATTGATGGTGCCGTAGGGGTTGTCGAGCGCGACGTGTAGGGCGGGTGCCAGTTCCATGCCCGCGGTCGGTGTCATCTCGGCGACCAGTTTCGTTGCCGCCCGAACCGGTACGTCACCCGCGTGGAGTACGGCCTCGACGGTGGGCAGGACATCGCTGGCGTTGCCGGTGGCGCGCCACACCATCCGGGCGGCCGCGATCTGGTCCTCCCGCCCGGGGAATGTCCGCCCGGCCGACCCGGTCAGTCGTTCCCGAGCCACTGGTAGCAGGGCAGCGGTCGCCGGGCCGGCATCGGCGACCAGATCGAGGTCCCAGGCGATGCCTGATTGGCCGGTGCCGAGCAGGGCAGCGCCCGCCGCGGCCAGCGGTGCGGGGTCGCCGGTGAGTCGTAGCAGGGCATGTGCCGCGCGCACCTGGCCGGCCTCGGCGGCCGTGCGCAGCGCCGGTACGGCGGGCAGCGCGGCGGCTCCGATCTCGGCGAGTGTCGATGGTACGGCCCACGGCGCGGCTGGCAGGGCTTTGATCAGCTCTGGTACCGCCGCGGCCGCTGCCGAACCCCACCCGCGCAGCAACACAGCCAGCGCGATGACCGGGTTGCCGCTGACCCCCTGCTCGATCTGTGCGGCGAGCCTGCGGCGTGCCCCGGTCAGCAGATCAGGGTCGAACTCCGGGACGTACTCGCTGAACAGGCTGGCCGGTGCCGGGTCGCGGCCGGCGGCCCACTCGGCCAGCATCGGTTGGTGCCAGCGCGGATCACCCAGTCGAACCAGGATCTTCATCGCGATGTTCGCCGGTGCCCGGTGGTCGCTCTTGTCGCCGGCGGCGATGCGTACCAGTTCGTCGGCGACCGCCGCCGCCGGCGTGCCGGCATGGGCGACGGTCCGCACCGCCGCTGCCTGGACTGCCGGGTCGGTGTCGTTCAGTAGCACGCGAAGGTGCGGCATCAGCTGGACCGGGGCGGAACGCGTACTGTGCAGCCGTTCGGTCATCGCCTCGGCGGCGCGGATCCGAGCCGCCGGCGTCGCCCCTCGCCGAGCTGCTTTCGGCGCCGGATCAACGTCTGGCCCGCCGTTGCTCGTCATCGCGGCGACCAACGCATTCGCCGTCGCACCGTCCACCCGGTCGAGGACCTCCGCGGATTCGTCGCCGTGTGCCCACGGACTCTCCCAGGTACCGGTGGCGGCAAACGCCTTGGCGATCGGGGCGATGACGTCCGGCGGGAACCGCAACCCGGCTCGGGCCAGAGCGAGCGCGGCGGCAACCGGTACCGGGACCGGCTCCGAGGTGGCCGCGGTGCGCAGCCGCGCCACGGACTCTGCCGGGCCGTGCAGTGCCAGTCCGAGCAGCAGCGAGCTCCTCACCCGCGGATCGTCCTCAATGGACCACCGCGCAAGCAGGGCTTCGCGGGTGTGTGGGCCGCACCAGGCGACCGCGTATGCGGCGCACTCGCGTACCTGCGCGTCCGGGTCGGCGAGCTGCGGCAGCAGTACGTCGCTGTCCGCGCTGATCGCCTCGCGTACCGCCGGCTGGTCGCTACCGTAACTCCGGTCGGGATCGCACAGGTCGCCGAGCATATGGAGAAGGTGATCCCGGCGTTGCACTCCGGGTGTGATGGCAAGCTCGACCAGGAATGGCACGACCACGACGGTCACCGGATAGACGGTGCCCTGATGCCAGATGCTGGAGGAGAACTCGAAGCGTCCTTCACGGGCCGTCTCTGGATCGGGCGACGCCATCGCCCGCAGAATGTCCGGGGCTTCCGTCGCCGGCCCGTACGCGCCCGTGTATCTGGCCCAGTCGATCTCGCCGATCCCGTCCAGCATCCGGACAGAC
>JAFMQQ010000672.1 GCA_017354595.1 Micromonosporaceae bacterium | reverse complement strand
ACCGCGGTCGGCCGGGCCTGCCCGATCCGCTGGATCGCGCCGGCCAGGGCGGCCGGGTCGCCCGGCGAACCAAGCGCAGCCAGTACGACGCCGAGCGCACCGGCCACCCCGAGCGCGGGTGCGCCGCGCACCGCCAGCCGGCGTACCGCGTCCACCAGTTCGTCTACTGTGGACAGCCGCAGGGTCCGGAGCGAGCCCGGCAGCGCGGTCTGGTCGATGATCTCGACCGCGCCGTCGACCCAGTCGATGGTACGCACGATCCCGAGGTTAGATTGCCGGGATGAGCGAGCGTAAGCGAGCAGACGGGCCGGCCGACCGGGACCCCGGCGCCGACCTGCGGGAGATCGCCTTCCGGCTGGAGGCGGCGAACGAGGCGACGTACCGGGTACGCGCCTTCCGCTCCGCGGCCGCCGCGATCGCCAAGTTCGACCGGGCCGAGCTGCTCGAACGGGCGGCCGAGGGTACCCTCGCCAAACTCAAGGGGGTCGGTGACGTCACCGCCCGCTGCATCGCCGAGTCGCTGTCCGGGCAGGAACCGGTGTACCTGCGCCGCCTGGCCGCCACCGAGGGGACCGAGGTGGACGAGGAGACCGACGCGCTGCGCCGCGCCCTGCGCGGGGACTGCCACGCGCACACCGACTGGTCCGACGGCGGCTCACCGATCGAGGAGATGGCGCTGGCGGCGGTAGGGCTCGGTCATGAGTACCTCGTGGTGACCGACCATTCGCCCCGCCTCACCGTGGCGAACGGCCTGTCCGCCGACCGGTTGCGCAAGCAGATCGGTGCGATCGAGGCGATCAACGCGGACCTGCCGCCGGGCTTCCGGGTACTCACCGGGATCGAGGTGGACATCCTCGCCGACGGTACCCTCGACCAGGATCCGGAGCTGCTGGACCGGCTCGACCTCGTGGTCGGCTCAGTCCACAGTGGACTGCGCGACGAACGGGAGGTGATGACCCGGCGGATGCTGGCCGCGATCGCCAACCCGCGGCTGGACATCCTCGGCCACTGCACCGGGCGCAAGGTGCTGGTCGCGGGCCCCGATGGGGCGCCCGGCAACGACGAGCGCAGCGCCGAGGGCAGCGACCGGGCGCACCGCCGCGGCCGGTCCCGCCCGGAGAGCAGCTTCGACGCCGACGCGGTCTTCGCCGCCTGTGTCGAGTACGACAAGGCGATCGAGATCAACTGCCGGCCGGACCGGCTCGACCCACCCAAACGCCTGCTCCGGCTGGCGGTGGAGGCGGGCTGCCGGTTGGCCATCGACACCGACGCGCACGCCCCAGGGCAGCTCGATTGGCTGCGAAACGGCTGCGAGCGGGCGGCCAGGTGCGGCGTACCGGCGGAGACGGTCGTCAACACACTGCCGATCGAGGACCTGCTGCAGTGGACGGCCGGCCATTCAGGCTAGTGTCGGTGCGTGCGAATGATCGATGACCTGGCCAACCGGTATGTCGACGAGTGGGCGCCGCTGAACCCAGTCTCCGCGACATATGTCGGTATCAGTGGGTACGACCACCTCCTCACCGATGTCTCGCCCGAGGGCTTCGCCGCCCTCGCCGACCTCGACCGGCGTACCGTCGCCCAACTGGAGACTGTGACACCGGTCGATGAGGCGGAGCGGGTCGCCAAGGAGGTGATGGTCGAGCGGCTCAGCAGCGAGCTGAGCCGTTACGACGCGGGCCTGCAAACCAGCGAGCTGAACGTCATCTCCAGCTCGCTGCACCACATCCGTGGCATCTTCGACCTGATGCCACTCGCCGGCGAACAGGCGGCCGGCAACATCTCCGCCCGGCTGGCCGGCGTACCGGATGCGCTGCGGCAGTTCCAGCGGACCCTGACCTCGGCCGCGGACGCCGGCCACGTCGTCGCCCGCCGGCAGATCGCCGAGGTCGCCAAGCAGTGCGACAGCTGGCTGTCCGGCGACGCCGACAACTTCTTCCCCGGCCTGGTCGACCGGGTCCTGCAGCAGAGCGCCGATGCCGGCACGCCGGTGCCCGAGACGCTCGCCGCCGACCTGCGCCGTGGCGCCGAATCCGCCGCGGCCGGGGTGGCCGGGTTCGCCCGCTTCCTCCGCGAGCAGATGCTGCCGCGCGGCGTGGAGAAGGACGCGGTCGGCCGGGACCGGTACGCCCTGGAGTCCGCGTACTTCCTCGGTGCCGTGGTCGACCTGGACGAGGCGTACGCGTGGGGCTTCGAGGAGCTGGCGCGGCTGGAGGCCGAGATGCGCCGGGTCGCCGACAAGATCGTGCCGGGTGGCTCGATCGACGAGGCGGTCGCGGCGCTCGACGCCGACCCGGCCCGCCGGATCGCCGGCAAGGACGCGTTCCGGGACTGGATGCAGCGCCTGGCCGACCAGGCCATCGCCGACCTGCACGGCACCCACTTCGACATACCGGAGCAGGTACGCCGGATCGAGTGCTGCATCGCGCCCACCTCGGACGGGGGGATCTACTACACCGGGCCGAGCGAGGACTTCATCCGGCCGGGCCGGATGTGGTGGGCGGTACCGCAGGGCGTCGACGCCTTCTCCACCTGGCGCGAGGTGACGACCGTGTACCACGAGGGGGTGCCGGGTCACCACCTGCAGATCGCGCAGACCCAACTGC
>JAFMQQ010000147.1 GCA_017354595.1 Micromonosporaceae bacterium | reverse complement strand
GGTGAGGAACTCGGTACCGGCCTCGGTCATCGAGAACTCGTGGTCGTCAAGGTCGCGCAGCCGATCGAACTCGGCAAACGTCTGCGACCAGGTCGACAGGAACCCGGGGTACGTCAGGTCGGCTCCCATCCGCCGCAGTGTCGCGTGCGAGCGGTGGTACCCCTGCTCGGTCCAGCTGTCGCAGTAGTCGACCAGCGTGCCGAAGAAGTCGAACAGGAGATGGCTGGGCTTCACCCGGCCAGCCTACGGTTGCATTATGCAGGTGATCACCTGCATAATGGCCGGGTGCCCGACGACGACCCACTGTTCAAGGCGCTCGCCGATCCGACCCGGCGAGCGCTGCTGGACCGGCTGCGCGAGCGCAACGGCCAGACACTGGGCGAGCTGTGCGGGCCGCTGGCGATGGCGCGCCAGTCGGCGACCCAGCACCTGGGCGTGCTGGAGGCGGCGAGTCTCATCACCACTGTCCGACGTGGACGGGAGAAGCTGCACTACCTCAATCCCGTACCGCTGTGGGAGATGCAGGAGCGCTGGATCGAGAGGTTTGAACACCCACGGCTTCGCGCGCTCAGCGCTGTCAAACACCGAGCAGAGGAGAAGGCGATGGCCGACCGGCCGAGCTACGTCTACGTCACCTACATCGAAAGCACCGCGGAGCGGGTCTGGGAGGCGCTGACCGACGCCGAGCTGACCGGCGCGTACTGGGGGCACAGCAACGTCTCCGACTGGCGGGTCGGCTCACCCTGGGAACACCGGCGGGTGGACGGCTCGGGTATCGCCGATGTCGCCGGTACGGTGCTGGAGTCGGTACCGCCGCGCCGGTTGGTGATGACGTTCGACGCGCCCGGTGCGACCCCACCGCAGGGCCCGTCCAAAGTGACCTTCGAGATCGAGCCACACCACGAGATTGTCCGGCTCACCGTCACCCACCAGAATCTGGCCGACCAGGCGGCCCTGGAAGCCATCTCGTACGGTTGGCCCGCCGTCTGCGCCAACCTCAAGTCCCTGCTGGAGACCGGCCACGTGCTGCCCCGCGCGCCGTGGGAGATGCACGCGGACGTGCGGGCCGCACAGTCGCGCTGACGCGGCACAAACCAGTTGCCGGCATTCGGGTGGTGATCCAAGGTCGGTGGCATGCCGGAGGAGTTGCCCACTCGAAGCTTCGCGTGGTCGGACATGTTCGTCACGCCGGAGGAGGATCCGCGCACCGACGGCGGGTTCCAGGGCGAGCGGGAGACCCTGCTCGGCTTCCTGCGCGACTACCGGCTGACGCTGGAACTGAAGTGCTCCGGGCTCGACCCGACCGCCCTCGCCCGGCGGTCGGTGCCACCGTCGAACCTCTCGCTGCTGGGCCTGGTACGCCACCTGGCGAGGGTCGAGCAGATCTGGTTCCGGCTGCGGATGGCCGGCCAGCCGGGCGAGCCACACTACCGCACCCAGGAGGACCGGGACCTCGACTTCAACGGTGCGGTACCTGATGCCGAAGTGGTCGCCGAGGCGTGGCGCACCTGGCGGGCGGAGGTGGAGTTCGCGGAGCAGTTCATGGCGGCGCAGCCCAGCCTCGACCTGGTGGGCAAGAACGGCGACGTACTGCGGGAGGTGCTGGTACACCTGATTGAGGAGTACGCCCGGCACATGGGCCACGCGGATCTGTTGCGCGAGCGGATCGACGGGCGGGTCGGGCAGTGACCGCACGAGAGCCAGTGACCACAGTGGAGCCCGCGATCGGCGACGCCTTCGGGGATGTCTTGCGGGAGTGCTGGGACGCGGGGGCGGAGGCAGGCCATACCTTCGAGGTGATCGAGCGGGACGACGGGCTGCTCCTGCTCGCCGACGCGGCGCGCTACTTCGCCGGTGCCAACCCGTGGTCCACACACGAGGCTGCCATCCTGCCGCTGGCGACCGGGCGGGTGCTCGACATCGGCTGCGGCGCCGGCCGGCACCTGGCCGCCCTCGGCGACCGGTGCCAGCCCGAAGGCATCGACCCGTCGCCCGGCGCGGTGCAGGTGTGCCGGGCACGCGGCCTGGCCGCGCGCGTCGCCGACATCGACCACCTGCCGGCCGGTGCACATGGCAAGGATGCATACGACACCCTGCTGCTGTTCGGCAACAACCTGGGCCTGCTGGGTTCGCCGGAGGCTGCGCCCGGCCGGCTCGCCGGCCTGGCCGCCGTGGCCGCGCCCGGCGCGCGCATCCTCGGCTCCACCACCGACCCGTACGCCACCACGAATCCGCTGCACCTGAGGTACCACCAGCGCAACCGGGAACACGGCCGGCCGGCCGGGCAGCTTCGGCTGCGGGTACGGCACCAGGCGATCGCGACGCCCTGGTTCGACTACTGGTGGACCAGCGTCGCGGAACTGGAGCAGGTGCTGGCCGGCTCGCCGTGGCGGCTCTCCGCGATCGAACGCGACCCGGGTAACGCCGGGAGATACGCCGCGGTGCTCATGCTCCGCTGACCCGGCGCGCGTAGGCTTGCCGGTATGCCGCGGCCCAACGACGAGGTAGCCGCGCTGCTGCGGGAGCAGGCGGAGCTGATCGCCATCGTGGGCGGCGATGCCTTCAAGGCCCGGGTCTACGAGAAGGCCGCCCGGTCGGTCGCCGGCTACCAGGCGGATGTGTCCACATTGGACATCAAGGGACTGCGCCAGATTCCCAACGTCGGCGCGTCGATCGCGGAGAAGATCCTGGAGCGCTTCCAGGAGGGTCGGATCGCCGAACTGGAGGCGCTGCGCGAGCGGGTACCGGCCGGGGTACGCCGGCTGATGCAGATCCCGACGCTCGGCCCGAAACGCGCCATGATGCTGTACCAGGACCTGGACATCGCCTCGGTCGAGCAGCTGTCCACCGCGATCGGCGACGGCCGGCTGCGCGGGGTGCGTGGGTTCGGTCCGAAGACCGAGCAGAACCTGCTCGCCGGCATCGAGCTGCTGCGTACCGCCGGCCAGCGGCTGCTCGCCAGTGCCGCGTTGGAGCTGGCGGAGGAGCTGATCGCCAGCCTGCGGCCGCTGGCCGCGCGGATCGCGTACGCCGGTTCGCTGCGCCGGATGCGGGAGACCGTTGGCGACATCGACATCCTGGTGGCGGCGGAGGACTCTGCACCGGTGATGGGCGCCTTCGCGCAGCATCCGGTCGTCGGTTCGGTGATCGCCCGGGGCGAGACGAAGACCTCCATCCGTACCGCCACCGGGACCCAGGTCGACCTGCGGGTGGTACCGGAGCAGGCGTGGGGCGCGGCGATGGTCTACTTCACCGGATCGAAGGAGCACAACGTGCGGATCCGGGAGATCGCGGTGCGCAAGAAGCTCAAGCTCTCCGAGTACGGACTGTTCGATGTGGACTCCGGCGAGCTGCTCGCGGCGCAGACCGAAGAAGAGGTGTACGGGCGCCTCGGCCTGCCATGGATACCGCCGACGCTGCGCGAGGACCGTGGCGAGGTGGAGGCGGCGCTGCGCGGCGAGCTACCGGAGCTGGTCGCCGAGCGGGACCTGCGCGGCGACCTGCACACGCACACCGACCTGACCGACGGGGTGGCCACGCTCGCCGAGATGCTCGACGCGGCGGCGGCGCGCGGGTACGGCTACTACGCGGTCACCGACCACGCGCCGAACCTTTACATGCAACGGATGTCGGACCAGAAGATGCTCGCCCAGCGGGAGCAGCTGCGGGCGCTTGCAGACTCGTACCCGAAGATGGCTGTGCTGCACGGGACGGAGCTGAACATCGACCCGGAGGGTGAGGTGGACTGGCCGCCGGAGTTCCTCGCCGGTTTCGACGTCTGCGTCGCGTCTGTCCACTCTCACTTCACTCAGGACGAAGCGGCGATGACCCGGCGGCTGGTGCGGGCCTGCGAGAACCCGTACGTGAACATCATCGGCCACCCGACCGCCCGGATGATCGGCCGCCGCCCGCCGGTCGAGGCGGACCTGGACGAGTTCTTCCGGGCGGCGGCGGGTACCGGCACCGCGCTGGAGATCAACGCGTACCCGGACCGGCGGGACCTCTCCGACGAGCATGTGCTGCGCGCGAAACGCTTCGGGGTGAAGTTCGCCATCGACAGCGATTCACACGCCGTCGGGCACCTGGACGTGATGCGGTACGGGATCGGTACCGCGCAGCGCGGCTGGCTTGAGGCCGCCGACGTCATCAACACCTGGCCGCTGCGCGAGCTGCGCGCCTTCCTGCGCAAGGGCCGCTGAGCCGCGCCGGCTGGGAGCGCGGCTGCCCGGCAATCGGCGATCTGGACGTGCCCTGCCGGGCGCGCTGCGCGCGGATCCCCGCCGATTGGGGTTCAATAACCTTGTGGTCATCCCGGTGAAAGACAACAACCCGACCCGACGCACCGGCTGGGTGACCTACGCCCTGATCGCGGCGAACGTCATCATCTTCCTGCTCACCCCGGCCACCCGCACGCTGACCGGAACCAGCTTGACCGCGCTCTGCCACCAGCAGGCGTTCTTCGATCAATGGGCGGCGATCCCGCACGAGCTGATCACCAACCAGCAACTGCCGCGGGTGCCGACCGGGGTGGCGCGCGGTGGCGGCTGCCTGCTCGGGCCTCCGGGCTTCCACAAGATACCGGCGCTTTCGGTGCTCTACGCGATGTTCCTGCACGGCGGTTGGCTGCACCTGCTCGGCAACATGCTGTTTCTCTGGGTCTTCGGCAACAACGTGGAGGACCGTTTCGGCCACCTGAAATACCTGCTGTTCTATCTCGTCGCCGGATACGCCGCCGGGTACGGGTACGCGCTGGCGAACGCGGACTCGATGGTGCCGCTGATCGGTGCCTCCGGTGCGATAGCCGGCGTCCTCGGTGCCTATCTCGTGCTCTATCCGGGTGCCCGGGTGTGGAGCCTGGTGCCGGTACTGCTGTTCATCCCGCTGCGCCTGCCCGCGTGGCTGGTACTCGGGTTGTGGTTCGTGCTGCAGTGGGTCTACGCGTCCGGGATCGCCGTCTCCGGCGCCGGTTCGGTCGGTTACCTGGCCCATGTCGTCGGTTTCGTGGTCGGGGTACTGGTCGCGCTCCCGGTGCGGTGGTTCCGTCGGCCGCCGGCCCGGCAGACGACCTACTACGGCTGGCGCTGATCGCGCCGGAGGCTGACTTCACCTGGGCCGGGTGAGGGCGGTTCACCCCGGCCGGTACCAGCGTTGCGCTGGTGCGCAGACGAGACAAAGTAGCCAAGCTGGTCCTTTGTGGAGTGTTGTCCGGCCTGGTCATCGCGGTGCTGGCTTTTCCGGCCGCCGGTACCCTGGGCATGGCCGCGAACTTCGTCAACACCGCGGACGGGAAGGTACCGCCGCCGTTGCGGCACCCGTTCACGGCGAAGACCACATACGTGTACGCCAACGACGGGCACACCCTGATCACCGCCTTCTACCACGAGGCGCGGAGTAACGTGTCGCTGGCGGATGTGGCGCCGGTGATGCGCCAGGCGATCGTGGCCGCCGAGGATGTCCGGTTCTACCACCACGGTGGGGTGGACCCGCGGGGCGTGGCGCGCGCCTTCGTGGTCAACGACTCGGCCGGCGGGGTACGGCAGGGAGCCTCGACACTCACCATGCAGTACGTCCGCAACGTGCTGAAGGAGTCGCCCGATCTCACCCCGCAGGAGCGGGTCAACGCGACCGAGGACACGCCGGGTCGCAAGCTGCGCGAGATGCGCGCCGCGGTGGCGATCGAGAACCACATGACCAAGGACCAGATCCTGGAGAAGTACCTGAACGTGGCGTACTTCGGGCACGGTTCCTACGGCATCTACAGCGCCAGCATGCGTTACTACAGCAAGCCACCCAGCCAGCTCACCCTGGACGAAGCGGCGCTGCTGGCCGGTGTGGTGCAGTCACCGGACACCGACAACCCGGTCAACGGTGACCGCAAGGCGGCACTGGCCCGCCGTGCGTACGTGCTGAAGGCCATGGTGGACATGAAGGCGATCTCGCCGGCGCAGGCCAAGGCGGCGCAGGCCAAGCCGATCCAGCTGCGCCCGAGTACCGACCCGGACGACTGCACCGCGGTACCCGCCGCGCACAACGACTGGGGCTACTTCTGCGACTACCTGCGGACCTGGTGGGACCAGCAACCGGCGTTCGGTACCAACACCACTGTGCGGGACGACAAGCTCAACGAGGGCGGCTACAAGATAGTCACCACCCTGGATCCGCCGGTACAGGCGGCGGCGACGAAGGCATCCACGAGTGTGTACGGGGACGGCGACTCCAAGGTGCTGCCGATCGCGGTGGTGCAACCGGGCACCGGGCGGGTACTCGCGCTGTCGGTGAACCGCCACTACGCCCTGGACGCGAACGCGGGTGGCGGTGGCGCCCCGAACAACGTGGGACAACTGGTCTCCGGATCCGATGGCATCGCCGGCTATCAGGCGGGCTCGACCTTCAAGATGTTCACCATGCTCACCGCCCTGGAGTTGGGACATCCGCTGTCGACCGACTTCAACGCGCCGGCCCGATTCAAGAGCAAGTGGGACGCCAACGGCAAGGAGAGCTGCGACAACAAGTGGTGCCCGGCGAACGACAATCCACCGTGGATGGACGGGGACCGTACAATGTGGACCGGCTTCGGCCGCTCGGTGAACACGTACTTCGTCTGGTTGGAGCAGCAGGTCGGCTCGGAGCGGGTGGTGGCGATGGCCCGGCGGCTGGGCATCGCCCTGCGCGCACCGTCGGACGCGGACTACGCCAGGCACCACGCCAAGGACTGGGGATCGTTCACCCTCGGCACCGCGAGCACCACGCCGCTGGACCTGGCCAACGCGTACGCCGCGGTGGCGGCGGGCGGGGTGTACTGCCGCCCCTTGCCGGTGCTCTCGGTGACCGGACCGGACGGCAAGGCGACCGGGGTCGGCACGCCGCAGTGCAAGCGGGTACTGGAACCGGACGTGGCGGCCGCAGCGGCCGACGCGGCCCGGTGCCCGGTCGGCCAGCAGTCCGCGTACGGGGAGTGCGACGGCGGTACCGCACCGGGTGTGGGGAGCGCCTTCGGTGCCCGGCCGGTGGCCGGCAAGACCGGAAGCTCGGAGAACAACCAGACCGAGTCGTTCGTCGGCTTCACCCCGCAGGCGGCGGCCGCCGGTACCGCCGCGGATCCGTTGCATCCGTCGAACGCGGTGGGGGAGGGAGTCTCCAACTCGGTGGATGCGGCGGTCGGCAGCGCGCTGTTGGCTGCGGTGCAGGGCCAGCCGCCGGAGAACTTCCCGCAGCCGCCCCGGTACCGGGCGCTCGGCCACGGCTGACCGGTACGGGTGCCGCGGCGGCCGGGTGCCGCGGGCG
>JAFMQQ010000671.1 GCA_017354595.1 Micromonosporaceae bacterium | reverse complement strand
CGATGTCACCATCTGGCGGCCGGTCACAGCCGGCCGGCCGCCTTCAGCTCCAGGTACGCGTCGGCGACCTTCGATGCGAAAAGCTCGACCGGGGCATCCACCACCGCCACGCCGTTGCGGGTCAGGGCGGACCGGATCCGCTCCCGCTCGGCGATGGTACGCATCGCGGCCGCCGCCGCGTACACCGCCTCGGCGTCACCCCGGCCGGCCGCCAGGTCGCCGAGCGTACCGTCGTGTACCGCGGCCACGAGCACCTTGTGCCGCGAGGTGAGCTGGCTGAGTACCGGCAGCAGCCCCTCGCCCAGAGCACCCGGCTCCAGCGCGGTGAACAGCACCACCAGCGCCCGCTTGCGTTCCCGGCGCAGGATCTCGCCGACGACCAGGCCGAAGTCCGTCTCCACCAGGGCCGGGTGCAGCGGCGCCAGCGCGCCGACCAGCCGGGTGAGCAGGGTACGGCTGGAGCCGCTGTCCACCGCCGCCCGTACCGCCGTGTCGACGGCGAGCAGATCCACCCGGTCGCCGGCCCGGTTGGCCAGCGCACCGAGCAGCAACGCCGCGTCGATCGCCGCGTCCAGCCGCGGCTCGGCGCCCACCCGGGCGGCGGAGGTGCGCCCGGTGTCGACCACGCACAGCACCCGCCGGTCGCGCTCCGGCCGCCAGGTGCGTACCACCACATCCGACCGGCGCGCGCTGGCCCGCCAGTCGATGGAGCGTACGTCGTCGCCCACGACGTACTCGCGCAGCGTGTCGAACTCGGTGCCCTGGCCGCGCCCCCGGGTCACCGTGACGCCGTCCAGTACCCGCAGCCGGGCCACCTTCTCCGGCAGGAAGCGGCGCGAGGAGAACCGCGGCAGTACCCGCAACGTCCACTGTGGAGTGATGGCGGTGGAGCGGCGCACCGTGGTCTGCCGGTAGGCCAGGCCCAGTGGCCCGTACGAGCGGATGCTGACCCGTACCGCCGGCCGGTCGCCGCGCCGGGTGGGGGTCAGGGTGGTGACAAGTCGCGCCTGCTCGTCCGGGTCCAGGTCGAACCGGTGGCTGTACGGCGACGCGCCGGCCGACGGTACCCAGGCATCGCGCAGCAGCGCCCGTACCCGCCGCACCCCGGTGTTGGTGACGGTGAGCCCGACGGTCGCGGTCTCACCCAGCCGTACCTGCGAGTCGCCGTCCCGGGCCAGGGTCAGCTCGCGCAGCGTGCCGGCCACGGCGAGGTCGAACGCGATCAGCAGCGCGGTAGCCAGCACGGTGGCCAGCACGAGCCAGGGTGAGCGCAGCACGACCACCAGCAGCGCACCGCAGCTCACCGGGATCGTCGCCCGCCAGGTCAGCACGGGCAGCTCACCGTGGCGTCGGTACGGTCGCCAGCACCGAATCCAGCACCCCGTCCGCGGTGACCCCCTCCAGCTGCGCCTCGGCCCGCAGCCGGATCCGGTGCCGCAGCGTGGGCCGGGCCAGCGCCTTGACGTCGTCGGGCGTGACGTAGTCCCGGCCGAGCAGCCAGGCCCACGCCTTCGCGGTGGCCAGCAGGGCGGTGGCGCCACGCGGCGAGGCACCCAGGTCGAGCGAGGGCGAGACCCTGGTGGTACGGCACAGGTCGACGATGTATCCGAGTACCCCGTCGGCGACCCCGACCCGCTGCACCGCGGCCCGGCCGGCGGACAGATCGGCGGCACTGGCGACCGGGCGCACGGCGGACAGGTCACGCGGGTCGAAGCCGCCGTGGTGGGCACGCAGCACCCCGAGCTCCTCTTCCCGACTGGGCAACGGGACCGTCAGCTTGAGCAGGAACCGGTCCAGTTGCGCCTCGGGCAGCGGGTAGGTGCCCTCGTACTCGATCGGGTTCTGCGTCGCCGCCACGATGAACGGCTCGGGTAGCCGGCGGGCCTGGCCCTCGACCGAGACCTGCCGCTCCTCCATAACCTCCAGCAGCGCCGCCTGCGTCTTCGGCGGGGTGCGGTTGATCTCGTCGGCGAGCAGCAGGTTGGTGAAGACCGGGCCCTGCCGGAACTGGAAGGCCGCGGTGCGGTTATCGAAAATCAATGACCCCGTCACGTCGCCGGGCATCAGGTCCGGAGTGAACTGCAGCCGCTTCGCGTCCAGCGAAAGGGCGGCGGCCATGGTACGGACCAGCAGCGTCTTGGCCACCCCGGGTACGCCCTCCAGCAGCGCGTGGCCGCGGCAGAGCAGCGCGATGACCAACCCGGTGACGACCGGGTCCTGCCCGACGACCACCTTGGCGACCTCGGCCCGCAGCCGGGCCAGCGCGTCCCGCGCCCGGGCGGCGTCGCCGGCCGGGCCGGCTGGTTCTCCGCCCGCCTGCTGAGGTATCGCCACCGCTTCGGTCATGTCGCCTCGCCTCCGAGTGCCTCGCGTACCAGGTTGTCCAGCTGGGCCACGGCGCGGACCAGCTCGTTGTCGTCCTCCGGTTCGGGACCGTAGAGGACAGCCGCGACCTCGTCGACGCCGCGGCCGGTCCGGTCGGCCACCGCGGAGACCAGCGCCGCGGGCGTCGTGTCCAGCTGCAGGCCGAACCCGGCCAGCAGCCGCTGCCGCGCCGCGCCGCGCAGCACCTCGAGCGCCGGCCCACGCGCCCGCGCCCGGCGGTACAGC
>JAFMQQ010000146.1 GCA_017354595.1 Micromonosporaceae bacterium | reverse complement strand
CTACCTGGCGCTGTACGGGTGGACCACCAACCCGCTGGTCGAGTACTACATCCTGGACAACTACGGCAGCTTCAACCCCGGCTCGCAGGCCACCCATGTCGGTACCGTCACCAGCGACGGCAGCACCTACGACATCTACAAGGACCAGCGGGTCAACCAGCCCTCGATCCAGGGCACCGCGACGTTCATGCAGTACTGGAGCATCCGCCAGTCCAAGCGCACCGGCGGTACCATCACCGCCGCCAACCACTTCAATGCCTGGCGCAACCTCGGCCTGACCATGGGCAGCTTCAACTACCA
The DNA here is from genome assembly GCA_017354595.1 of Micromonosporaceae bacterium. GTDB lineage: Bacteria > Actinomycetota > Actinomycetes > Mycobacteriales > Micromonosporaceae > DATEJJ01. The sequence goes on along the minus strand of JAFMQQ010000146.1, from coordinate 6,994 downwards.
GATCCTTGCCACCGAAGGCTTCCAGAGCAGTGGTAACTCCAACATCACCGTCAGCGAGGGCTCCAGCAGCGGCGGTGGAGGTGGCGGTGGCGGCGGTGGCGGTTGCACCGTCAACGTCAGCCCCGGCCAGTCCTGGTCCGACCGCTTCAACGTGAACCTGTCGGTCAGCGGTACCAACACCTGGGTCGTCACCATCAGGTTGAACGGCAGCCAGAGCATCCAGAACAGCTGGAACACCACGCTGTCCGGCAGCAGTGGAACGATCACCGCACGGCCGAACGGCAACGGCAACAACTTCGGCATCACGGTCTGGCGCAACGGCAACAACACCATGCCCACTGCCTCATGCGCAGTGGGATAGCCTGACCGATCGGCCAGGTACGTGGCGCGGTGGCAGTGTCGCCACCGCGCCACTGTCACTGGTAGGCGGCCGCCTGGATGCCGAACAGCTCGGCGTAGGCGCCACCGGCGGCCATCAGCTCGCCGTGGCCACCGACCTCGACCACGCGCGAGCCGTCGAGCACGACGATCAGGTCGGCCATCCGTACCGTGGAGAAACGGTGTGACACCAGGATGGTGATCCGGCCGTTGGTCTGGCCGGCGCCGTTGTCCCGGGAGGCGGCGGCGTACCGCTCGAAGAGCGCATGTTCGGTCTCCGAATCCAGCGCGGCGGTCGGTTCGTCGAGGACGAGCAGCAGCGGCTCGTCGCGCATGAACCCACGCGCAAGGGCCAGTTTCTGCCACTGTCCAAAGGAGACTTCCACCCCCTCCGGCCAGGTCGGGCCGAGCTGGGTGGCCAGTCCCGATGGCAGGCGTTCCACCACATCGTCCGCGCCGGCCCGACCGACCGCGACCCGTACCGCCGCCTGGTCGTCGATCCGCGGTACGTCGCCGACCCCGACCGACTGGCGGGCCGGGAACTCGAACCGGAAGAAGTCCTGGAACGCACCGGCCAGCCGGCAGCGCCAGTCATCGCTACGGATCCGGGCCAGGTCCACCCCGTCGACCTCGATCCGCCCGCAGGTCGGTGCGTACATCTTGCAGAGCAGCTTCACCAGCGTGGACTTGCCAGCGCCGTTCTCGCCCACGATGGCGACGACCGCGCCGGCCGGCAGCGTGAGGCTGACGTCCTGCAGCACCAGCCGGTCGGTGCCGGGGTAGGCGAAGCAGACGTTGTCGAGGGTGATGCCCCGGACCAGGCGTTGCGGCGCCGGCAGATCGGCCGGCGCGACCAGTGCGGCGGCGTAATCCTCAAGCCAGGCCAGCCGGCGGGCGCCGTCCATCCACATGCCACGCAGGAACCCGATCTCACCGACGGTCTGCCCGACGTAGGACGAGAGCCGGGCGCCGGCCGCCAGTACCAGCAGCACCGAAGGGGTCGGTGCGTGCAGCCCCACCGAGACGAAGACGACCGCGCCGACGAATCCCGCGCCGAAGATGGTCCAGCCTGCGGTGTGCCAGCCGGCGCTCGCCCACCGGGCGCGCGAAACCGGCCGGTACCACTGTTCCCACACCGCGCGCCGCCTCGCAACCAGGCGGTCACCGATGCCGAACAGGCGCACCTCCTTGCCTGGGGCGGCCGTGGTGGCGGCGGTGAACAGGTGCCGTGCCAACCGCGCATCGGGCGCGGCGCGTTCCTCCGCGGCCCGTTCGATCGCCGGCCGCCAGCTCGCGCTGGCCACCGTCGGGATCGCGAACAGCACCAGCAGCGCCAGCGCCGGGTGTACCGACATCAGTAGCGCGACCGTGACAGCCAACCGCAGGATCCAGCCGCAGGTGGTGAAGAGTGACATGTACATGTGGTCGAGGACGAACACCTGGTCCCGCAGTACCGCGAGCCGGTCGAGCAACGCCGGGCGTTCCTGGTGGGCGATGGTCGCGATCGACGCCTGCAGCCGGGCCACGTGCCCCTCCAGCGCGATCGTCACCTTGTCCCGGAACCGCCGCTGTACCCGGGTGCTCACGGTGGCCAGAAACCAGGTGGCGGCGGCCGAGGCGGCCAGGCCGGCCGCTGCGACATAGACCAGGGTGTGCTCCGAGCGCAGCAGTCCCTCGCCGAACAGCGTCAGCCAGACCGCGACCAGCGAGTCCGGTACCGCCGAGAAGAGGGCGATCAGGAACGCCGCCAGGGCCAGCCGCGGTTCGTGGCGGTACCCGAGCCGGCACAGCCGCCACATCGACCGCAGCCCGCCCGGCATCTCGTCCAGGTCGCTGAAGGCCGGGCCGGTCTCAGTTGAGGACATCGAGCTCCGCCTCCTCCTCGCCCTCGATCACCGCGAACGGTCGGGCCTGCAGGTCGAACATCCGCCGGTACCGGCCATCCAGCGCCATCAACTCGTCGTGGCTGCCCAGCTCCACCACCCGGCCGTGCTCCACCACGCAGATCCGGTCCGCGTGCCGGACGGTGGAGAACCTGTGCGAGACAAGGATTGTCGTGCAGTCCGCGGTGGCGGCGAGGATCCGGTCGAAGATCTCCGCCTCGCCCCGGACGTCGAGTTGAGCGGTGGGTTCATCGAGCAGCACCACGCCGGCGCCCAGCCGTACTGCGCACAATGCCCGCGCCAGCGCGACCCGTTGCCACTGGCCACCGGACAGATCGGTGCCGCCGTGGTATCCGCGGGCCAGCGTGGTGTCGAGCTCGGCGAGGTCCGCCGCCCCGGCCTGCGCCAGCGCCGCCCGTACCACGTCGTCGGGCGCTCCCGCCGGCGCGACGTTGTCCCGCAGCGGCAGCTCGAACCGGGCGAAGTCCTGGAACACGGCCGCGACCCGGCTCCGCCACCCGGCCAGGTCCAGCTCCCGCAGGTCGGTCCCGTCCACCTCGATCGCGCCGGACTGTGGATCGTAGAGCCGGCAGAGCAGCTTGGCGAGGGTCGTCTTGCCGGACCCGTTGCGACCCACGATCGCCAGCGAGGATCCGGCCGGGATGGTCAGGTCGAAGTCCGCCAGTACCGGCGTGTCCCCGGTCGGGTAGGTGAACCGCACGCCACGGAACCGGATCTGTCGTGCGGGCATCCCGCTGGCCGGGCGGGGCGCTGCGGTGGCCGGGGGGAGCGCGCCGGCCGGAGCCATCGCCTGCCGCAACCGCCGTACCGCGGCGACCGGCGCGGCGGCGCCGTCCAGCGACCAGTTCAACCCGCCGAAGGCGATCATGCTGGTACCGAAGGCGGCCTGCGCGTAGACCACCACCGGGCCCAGGCCCAGCCCGTGCGTCGCGGCACTGGCCAGTGCCCAGAACACCAGGCCGTTACCGGCGACCACCACGGCGAGGCAGCCCAGCACCGACCGCTCCCGCATCCGGGTCGCCCGGTACTGCAGTTCGTGCAGCAGCCGGCGCCGGGCCAGGAACCGCTCGATCGTCCACCCGACCAACCCGAAAAGGCGCAGTTCCTTTGCGGCCGGCGGGTCGACCGCAAGCCGGTACGCGTACTCGGAGTCGCGCTGGGCGGCCTTCACCGCATCGGTGTTACGGTCCCGCCACACCGCGCTCTCCCGCAGCAGCCAGTGGGTCGCCAGCCAACACCCGGCCAGTACCAGCGGCGCCCACCACTGGAACGCGAACAGCAACACGGCCGAGGCGATACCGCCCACCAGGGTGACCAGTCCGGAGGCGATGAAGCCCATCGCGATCGATAGCGGCGGGCCCTGGATGCCCAGATCGAAGTCCCGGGCGGCGGTCAGGTCGGCGGTCAGCCCGGCATCCTCGAGGTGACCGAGCCCCGGCGGCCGTACGCAGGCGGTGGCGAGCCGGTCATTGAGCCACGCGGCGGCCCGCTCGCCGAGGCTGAAGCTGACCGCGGTCTGGATCGGGCCGGTCACCTGGACCAGTACGAAGACCGCGCCGGCGAAGACCAGCGGCCAGACCAGGCCGGTGCCGGCCTGCACGGCGGCGACCAGTACCCCGGTGGCGACGGCGAAGACCACCGGCAGCAGTCCCTGCGCCAGCAGCGTGCCCCACCACAGCACGGCCAGGCTCCGGTGGACGCGGGGCAGCACGGCGAAGAACTGGTACTCCTGGCGTGCCCGAAGCCGTTTCACGTCACCACCTCCACCGGGCGCGGTGCGCCCTCCGCCAGCCCGCCGGTCGACCCTACGTCGAACCACTGACAGAACTCCCGTCACGACCGAACGTGGTTCGGTAACGTTTCGACCGCTTGGCCGACTGGAGAAAGACCGGACCCCGGTGTAGCGTCCCAGTAATATTGCCCCAGATCGATGGGGCCCCCGATCGATGATGGGGAATGGGATCGATGCCGATCGTCCGGTCGCGACACATGTCGATCGTTGGTGCGGGGATACTCGCCGCATCGTTGGCGCTGCTCGGTTTCGCCGCACCCGCGACCGGGGCCGGGCCGCAGGGCGGCGACGCCGACAATTCGGGGGCGGTGACGGTACCGCCCGGCATCCCGCCGAACCCGGGCGCGCCGCGGGCGTACTTTCCGGCCGACGTCACGAGCATCCCGGCGACCGGCAGCCTGCCCGACCTGTTCACCTTCTTCAGCCGCAGCGCCGACCCGAACCACAACGGCACAGTGGACAACGCCGCCGAGTGGGGCGCCCGCCGGGCCGAGCTCTCCGACCTCATGCAGTACTACCTCTACGGGTACAAGCACCCCACGCCGGAGAGCGGTTCGGTATTCGGGCAGCAGCAGGTCCCACCGAGCACGACGGTCAACCTGTTCAGCGTCTTCGACTTCTCCACCTTCGCCATCAACCTGCCGGCCGGATCGTACACAGTGGACTTCAGCACCTTCACCATCACACCGGTGCTGGACTTCGTCGCCACCCAGGCGTACGACGCGCCGAGCGGGTACCAGGACTGGGATGTCGGCGACAGCTGGACCGACGCCGACCACGCCAGCCTTCTCGTGCACACCCCGGCGAGTACCCGAACAGTAGTGAACATCAGCGACCCCGGCGCGCCGGGCAACAAGACCGCCACCATCCAGCTGGACGGGTTCGAGGTGCCACAGCAGGGTGTGGACACCGACCTGCCCGGTCCGTACCCGGCCGTGCTAGTCGTCGGTACCCTGCCGGCGGAGCAGGTGACCACGCTGAAGCGCAACGGGTACGCGTACATCGCGATGAACACCGGCTCGGTCTACTCCGACGGCGGGAACAACCCGCACACCGGCGCGTACAACGAGCTCTACCCGTACCACGCGGGGAGCTACGACTCCGACAGCGGTGCGCTGATGGGCTGGGCGTGGGGGATCAGCCGCATCGTCGATGCGATGAAGAACGATGCGACCGGTGCGAACAAGTACAACCTCGCCTGGGACCGCACCGCGGTGACCGGTGTATCGCGCAACGGCAAGGCGGCTGCGCTGGCGGCGGCCTTCGACGACCGGATCGCCGTCGCGGCGCCGAGCGACCCGGGCGGCGGCGGGCTGACCGGCTTCCGGGACATGACCGAGGGGCAGATGTTCAACTACAACGTCCCTGCCGGCGCCGACCAGATCTACTCCCGCAACGAGACCGTGCAGCGGGCGATCGGCAACCCGAGCGAGTCGGCCTGGTTCTCCTCCAAGGCCCAGGACTTCGTCCCGGACAAGTACGATCACGCGCCGTTCGACCTGCACGCCGTCGCGGCGATGGTGGCGCCCCGGCCGTTCATCCTGTGGACCGGTGAGGCACAGCAGTCCTGGCTCGGCTCCCCCAGCTCGATACTCTCCATGCAGGCCGCCAAGCAGGCGTACGACTTCCTCGGCGCCGGCGGCAACATCGGCTGGGTGGTGCGCGACGCGCAGCACGCCAACCAGGACCGGGACCTGCCCGACCTGATCGCCATCATGGACAAGGCTTTCGGCCGCAGCGCCACGCTGACCCGCCGGCACCTGGACACCCTCGCCGCCGCCAGCGGCGCGGCACTCGACGGCAGCGGCGTCATCTACCCGCAGGCGACGTTCAGCTCCATCAATGCCATGTCGCGCAACCCGTACGACATCGAGAACGACATGGTCCGCTGGTCGCGCCCGGGCCAGTACACGCTGTGGAGCGAGGACAACTACCTGACCGCCGGCCGGCCCCGGACGCTCACCTTCCACACCGACGCGAACCAGGTCATCCTCACCCTGCCGGACGGGCAGCGGCTGATGAACTCCGCACCCCATGGCGTCGCGGCATTCGCGCTCTCCGCCGCACAGACGACGATCGGGCGGTACGTCGCGCAGACCAAGGGCGAGACCAAGGCCCCCAAGAGCATCGAGGTGGCCGGCTTCTCCTTCGCCGACGCGCTGCGGCACGGGCTCAACCTCCAAAGTGGAGTACCCAACGGCATGTCGGTCGGCTTCTCCAGCCCGGTCGCCAACTACGGCTCGGCGGGCGACCCGGTGCGGATGTCGGTCAACGGCAGCCCGGTCAGCGCGAGCGTCTACGAGGACGGCAACCACGATGGGTACCTGGAGAAGTTCGGCGCCGGGCTGGAACTCTCCGGTGCGCCGGCCGGCCCGTGGGACGGTACGGTCAGCTTCGTCCTCGGGGTGAGCAACATCAAGCTGGAGGCGCTGCCCGGATTCACCCTCGCCGTCAACCTGACACTCACCAAGACGCAGGTGCCCAACTTCTTCGGCCAGCTCGTCAACGGGTACGCCTCCCAGTTCGGTGAGACGCCGAGCTGGAACTCGACGAACCTGCAGAACACACCGATCAGCGGGAACTTCAACGGCCGGTGGCCGCTGTACCCGAACACCACCACCGACACCGGCGCCCGACCCACCTCGGTGCCGACCCGGACGGCGTTCGACACCACAATCACCGCGACCGACGCCGACGCGGCCGGAGTGACCGTCCGCTTCAGCGGGCCGCTCAACCCGAACGAGTTCGGCCTGGGCCTGGACCGGGTGTCGTCCTGGACGACGCAGTGGTCGGCCGACAACACCTCGGTCCGGATCACCTACGGCACACCGCTGTCCTGTGTGGACGACGTGCGCGTCGTGGTGTTCCGCGCCGTCGATACCGCCGGCAACATGATCGGCGGACCCGACCTGTTCACCGT
>JAFMQQ010000670.1 GCA_017354595.1 Micromonosporaceae bacterium | reverse complement strand
TCGACCAGATAGTGCTCAGTTATGATCTCAAGCCAGTCGATGCGATTCGCGTTGCCGATGATGCCGTCGTGCAGCTGGCGCCGATAGCCGAGACCGGCACCGAGGTGCGGCAGGTCACGGAGTTGGTTCATGATGCACCGCCTTCGGAAGTTCGTGGGCCGGCCGTCTGCGGTCGAGTTCTGTTCGCGTCCGCTGCTGAACCGGCCGGTGGCAGGCCGGTCGCAGCGGCACGCCGAAGCGCGCTCGGCGCGCCGCTGCACCGAGCCGTCAGCGTTCCAGACAGGTAACGCTGTTGTGGTTGCAGCAACCGGCGCAGAGGCCCGCTCCGCAGCTGCCCTGGCAGGCGCAGGTCAGAGCAACCGGACCGCTGTCCTCGGCGACACCGGCGATCAGGGTGTCGGCCGGCACCGTTTCCAGCAGGAACGGGTCATCCCGGTACCCTGGCAGATTCACCACCAAGCTCATGAGTTCACCTCCTCTCGGTTCTCGGTCGTGGTCGGTGACCCGCCGGGCGTGAGACCGCGTTGACGGGCCGCCGCGAGCCAGCCTGGCCGGCGCTCCTACACAGGTCCTGCACATCGGCGACATGTGGCCGGTGTGTAGCCCCGGTCGGCACACTCACTGCCGTGGCGCAAGGCCTCTTCGCTCTCCCGGACAACGCCGCACCGGCGCCGTACTTCGCCATGCCGCGGCTGAGCGCCATGTCGGTGTCACCGGACGAGCGTTGGTACGCGCTGGAGGTTGAAGCGCCCCTGGCCGGCCGGGACGCACGTCGGATCGCGGTGGTACGGCCGGGAAAGCCAGCCACCCTGGCCGGGTGCCCCGGATCCGGCGCTACGGCTCTCGCCGGTGACCGGCTGTTGTATCTGGCGCCGGCGAGGTCGGGTGCACCCCGTACCGCGCTATGGTGCCGCAGGCTCGGCGGCGGTGAGGCAACCGAGGTGGTGGCGCCCGCGGGCGGGGTCCTCGGGTATGCGGTCGCGCACGCGACCGAGACCGCGGTGATCGCCACCGTGATGCATCAAGTCGCGACGCTGGAGGACGATGCGCGGCTGCGCCGCCAGCGCGCCGTGTTCGGCAGCAAGGCAATGTTGTACCGGCCGGGCGATCTGCTGGGCCAGCGGGGCGAGGCCGGCCGGATCCGGCTGGCCTACGCCTCGCTCGCGTGCGGCACCACCGACGTGCTTCCAGTGCCAACCGGCGTCCACCTCACCGGCGGGGTCGTGGTGGCTGCCGACGCGAGCCGCGTTGTATCCGAGTGCATTGTGGACAGTGGCGACGCGGTCAGGCATGGGCTGCTCGTTGCGTGGCAGAGTGCCAGCGACCGGGAGTGGGCGTGGCACCGCCTCAGCGCCGATGGCGACGCCGACCTGACCGACCCGGTCCTGTCCGAGGACGGCCGCTGGCTCGCCTGCACGCGGACACAGCGTCCGGCGGCCGGGCCCCCGTCCGGTACCCTCTGGCTGTTCGATCTCGCCGACCCGACCGGCAACGGCCGGCCGCTGGCGCCGGCTCTGGACCTGTGGCCCGCACCGGCGGCGTGGGCGCCGGACGGCCGGTTGTATTTCACCGCCGACCGTTGCGGCGGCCGCCCGCTGTATGAGATCGACGTCGCCGCCGGTACCTGCAGGCGGCTCACCGCCGCGGGTTGCTTCACGGCCGTCCAGGTACGAGCGGCCGGGCTGTACGCGATCCGCTCTGCCGTCGACCAGATGCCGGTACCGGTGCGGCTGTGTCTGCGCCGCCCACCGGGCACCCGTGGCCCCATCCGGCTCGCCTGCCCGACGCCCGATCCGCCGCTGCCCGGCCGGCTGGAGCGGATCAACGCGGGCACGGGCCGGCAGCGGGTGCACGGGTGGTTGTGCCGGCCGGACGGCGCCGGGGCCGGGTCACCGGCGCCGCTGCTGGTGTGGCTGCACGGTGGGCCACGGTCGAGCTGGACCGGGTGGTCCTGGCGCTGGTGCCCGTGGCTCGCGACAGATCGCGGGTACGCGGTGGTCATGCCCGACCCGGCACCCTCCACCGGGTACGGGTACGGGTTCATGGCCCGCGCGTGGGCGGACTGGGCGGAGACTCCGTACGCGGACGTGATGCGGCTGGTGGACTCGGTGGTGGCGCGCGCTGACATCGACGGCAGTCGGATGGCAGTACTGGGCTCATCCTTCGGCGGCTACCTCGCGTACCAGATCGTGACCCGCACCGACAGATTCCGGGCTGCCATCAGCCATGCGGGCATGTGGGACCTCCGGACATTCGTCGCCGGCAGCCTGGTGGCCCGGGCGTTCAGTGTCGAGTTCGGACATCCACTCGATGCGGCAGCCACCTATGCCGGGCAGAGTCCCCGCACACGGGCGCGCCACATCCACACCCCGCTGCTGGTCAGCCACGGAAGCAGGGATCCGGTCGTCCCGTTCACCGAGACGCTGACACTCTGCAGCGACCTGCGGCACCTTGGCAAGCCGGTCACGTTGTTGCGCTTCCCGGACGAGGCACATGAACTCGGCAAGCCGGCCAACGTGCAGCTCTGGTACCAGTGCGTGTTCGCATTCCTCGATCAGACACTCAACGGCCAGCCGTGGCGGCCGCCCACCTTGCTGTCCGGAACGTGACCCGCAAGT
>JAFMQQ010000669.1 GCA_017354595.1 Micromonosporaceae bacterium | reverse complement strand
ACGGTCGTCTCCTTCAGTGAGGAGATGTCGGTCGGGTGCTCGTCCAGGTAGGCGAGCAGGTCGGTCCAGATGGTGGGTACCGCGGCGGCGTGGGTGGGTCGCTCCGCCGCGATCATCTCGGCGATCGGCGCCGCCTGCAGGAACCGGTCCGGGAAGATCAGCGAGGCGCCGGACATGAAGGCCGCGTACGGCAGGCCCCAGGACATCGCGTGGAACATCGGTACGATCGCCAGCTCGCGTACCTGCGGACCCAGCCCGAAGCCCTCCGCCATGCAGATCTGCATGGAGTGCAGCCAGATCGAGCGGTGCGAGTAGGCGACGCCCTTGGGATTGCCGGTGGTACCAGATGTGTAGCAGAGCGCCACGGCGTCGTGCTCGTCCACCTCCGGCCAGTCGTACCGGTCCGACTTGCCGGCCAGCAGCTGGTCCCACCGGTGTACCGCCACCTGCTTCGCGGCCGCGAGTGGGGCGGCGTCGCCATCCCCCACCACGATCACATCCTCCACAGTGGACATGCTGGGCAGCACCCGGGCCAGCAACGGGATGAGCGTGGAGTCGACGATGATGACCCGGTCCTCGGCGTGGGTGGCGATGTAGGTGAGCTGGTCCGGGAACAGGCGCAGGTTCAGGGTGTGCAGTACGGCGCCCATGCTCGGCACGGCGAGGTACGCGACCAGATGCTCGGCGTTGTTCCACATGAACGTGGCGACCCGCTGGTCGCCGGTGATACCGAGCTCGTCGCGCAGCGCGTGCGCGAGCCGGGCGGCCTGCCGGCCGATCTCGGCGAAGGTGGTGCGGCGGGAGCCGCCGCCGGTCCAGGTGACGACCTCGGCGCTGCCGTGCACGGTGCTGCCATGTTCGAGCAGTTGGGAGATCTGCAGGGGACGGTCGCTCATGGTGCTACGCATTACTCGACGGTAGTGGCACCGGTCACACCAGCGCCAGCCCCGAGATCAGCGGCGGGGCGGCACCCGAGGAGGTGCCGCCCCGCAATCTCGGTGCGTCAGTTGGGGTCGCCGCCGGTACCCCGGTCGGCTCGGGCGACGCAGGTCGACGGGACCTGGTGCACATCCTTGTACGGCAGCAGGTTCACGTTGACGCCCAGCACGCCGTCATGGTGCCGGATGATGATCGTCACCAGCAGGCCACCACCCGCCGGATAGTCCGACGAGTGCAGGGTTACCGTCTCGCTTCCGGTCATGAGGATCGGCGGTTGTTTGGCCGACGGCGACGGCCTCGGGTTCAGGCGGGCGTCGTACGCCGGGTCGATCAGGTCCCAGCTGGCCGGCGCCGTCGGGCAGGCGTCGCGGTTGACGGCGACCTGGCCGGCGATGCCGGCGTGGTTCAGCGCGGCCGTCGCGGCGGCCGGGTCAACCAGGTCGCTCGCGGTAAAGTCCACACTACGGTCAGCGTTGACCTCCAGAATGTAGCCTCTGCCCCGCACGACCGACCGCGCCTGGGTACCCGCCTGGCTGGCCGACCCCGTCTGGGCACGGAGTCCTGCGCCGCCGCTGTCCTGATGGCCGGACGTCCACGCCAGCGCGCCCGCCGTTACGGCAGCGGCCACCAGCACGGCGGCCGTACCCAGCAGGGACGCGCGCAGCAGGCGGTTCTCGAGTTTGCGCATCTGTCCTCCTTGTATCGGTTGCGGCGAAAGGGCGGGTGCCGGCGGCACCGGGAACGCACCTACTTCGCCAAGGCCTTCTCGAATTGGGCCGGGGTCACGCCGAGCGCGTTGACGACGGCCTGTTCCAGCCGGTCCGGGCCGTCGCCGGGGGCTTGAGGTGGCTTAGGCCGGCTGATGAGCAGCGACTCGTACCACGCGGCGCGCGCCTCGGAGATGTGCAGACCGGTGGCGAGTCTCGCGGCGATCGCAGCAACGCCGGGAGTGTGGTTCTCGCGGTTGTTCTGCTCGGCCTTCTCGTCGTACTCGTTCCACTCGTTCAGCAGGAAGGTCATGACCGCGTGGGCCTGGCTGTCCGGCACGCCCAGGCGCCCGGCGAAGTAGGTGATGATGCGCGGGTCAAGGTGGGCGCCCTGGTCGATGGGGCTCGGTTCGGGGTCGACGCCGTGCAGGTTCTGTCCGTGGTCGCCACCGATGCGCACCATCTCGATCCGGGTGTCGGTCACCGCCGTTCGCACGGTGTCCACCGGCAGGTGGAACTGCTCGGCCGCCTCGGCGTACGGGTCGGGCCGGATGGGCAGTGCCGGGTTGGCGGTGGCCGCCGGTTGAACGCTTGCCGAGACGCCCGCACTCGGGCTCGGCGGCGCGGGGCTGGCACCGGATGCGGTTGGCCCGGGGGACGAGCAGGCCGTGGTAGCGAGGCCCAGCGCGACAACAGTGGCGATTGGCGCGGTACGGAGATTCATGCGTCGACGATGGACCGACGGCAATCAAGAACCGATGAAGTACCGGCCGTGAACCAATGCGTTGGCGGGCCAGGACTGGTGGGCCAGGACTCGGGTCGCGCTGCCTGGGCAGCGAAGCAAAGCCGAACAGGTTCTTGAAGAGTTCTTCATCACCCGCTCGTAGCATCGCGGGCATGGCATGCCGGCGACGTGATGGCGCCGGACCGGCGCCGTTGTCGGGATTCGCCGCCCGGCCCCGGCAGGCGGCCCGG
>JAFMQQ010000668.1 GCA_017354595.1 Micromonosporaceae bacterium | reverse complement strand
CGGCCGCAACGAGGTCGTGGTGCTGGAGCTGGACGAGGTCGCCGAGCCGGTCGTCGAGGTGCTCTCCACCGCTCCGGAATGAGCCGCTCGGCCGGTCGGCGAGCTCCGGTTACGGTCGGGCCGAAAGTAGCCAGGTTGGGCCCCGGTGCCGGGCCACCGGGGCGTACCGCGCCGTCGCGACCCTTGACTAAACAGCTACCGCGCCATAACGTCTGCCCGTTAGCCAATTACGGCCATGGCCCAATCTACTTTTCGACTAACTAACGACCTGGCATGACAGGGACGCCGGGCAAGCTGGCAGACAGGAGCACAAGGATGGCTGAGATGGAGGTGTCGCGCCGGACCCTGTTGCGGGCCTTCGGCGGCGGTGCCGCCGCGGCTGTGGGGTTGGCCGCCGCGGGCTGCGGGTCGAACTCCGACCAAGGGGTTCCGGCCAACCCGAACGACGTGTCGGGCAAGGTCACCATGTGGATCTACCCGATCGACGCCACTCACGAGAACGACTGGTGGCCGGCCCGGGTCGCTGAATTCAAGAAGCAGTACTCCAAGGTCGACGTGACGGTGACCGTACAGCCGTGGGCCGACCGGGACACCAAGCTCACCACCGCGATCGCCGGCGGCAGTGGCCCGGACGTGGTGTACCTGATCCCGGACCAACTCCCGGGGTACGCGCAGAACGGCTCCCTCGCCGACGTCTCCGACGTCGTCGCTTCGGACAAGAGTGACTTCCGGCCCAACGCGCTGGAGGCGATGACCTTCAACGGCACCCTCTACGGCGTACCGATCCTGATGGGCGGCACCGGCACCCTGATCAACAAGAAGGTGATGGCCGCGGCCGGGATCACCAAGACTCCGGCCACTTGGGACGACATGCTCGCCATCGCACCGGTCCTGAAGTCCAAGGGCTACTACCTCACCGAGTACACCGCCGACCCGGCGCAGACGCTGAACCTCACCTTCTACCCGCTGCTGTGGGAGGCCGGTGGCGACGTACTCACCCCCGACCGCAAGTCCGCGGCGTTCAACTCGCCGGCCGGCGTCGCCGCGCTGACCTACGTCAAGCAGCTCGTCGACGGGGGGTACGTGCCAACGGCGCCGCTGACCAAATCGCCGCCGACCGAGTCGGATCCGATGGTCCAGGGCAAGGTCGCCGTGGCCACCGAATTCGGCGTGTCGGGCGTGTACAACACGCCGGGCATGGTCCCCGCCGACTGGGAAGTGGTCGCCCCGCTGAAGAAGGCGGTCGCGATCGGCTACGGCGTCGTGGGTGGGCTGTCCGTCATGGCGGGTGCCAAGAATGCGGCGGCCGCCAAGGCGTGGGTGAAGTTCCTGGCCTCCACCGACCAGCTCAAGGCGTTCGACAAGAACCGCAAGTACTTCTCACCGCGCAACTCGGTCGGTGCGCTGTACGCCGACGACCCGCTGACCGGCCCGGCGGAGCAGTACACCAGCGACACCAAGGCCGGGCTGATCGATCCCAGGGCGCGCCAGCTGATGGATCTGATCAAGCCGGAGATCCAGGCCGCGTTGTTGGGCCACAAGTCGGTCACGGACGCGCTGGACACCGCGGCCAAGGCAGTCAACGACCTGCTGGCCCGCGGCTGAACCGTGTCGGTACCAACCACCGCGCCGACCGTCCCGCCGGCGCCGCCGCGGCCACTGTCGCGGCCGGCGCCGGTCGGCCGGTGGGTCCGGATGCGCCGCAGCGGGTCGGGCATCGCGCTGCTGTTCGTCGCGCCGTACCTGTTGCTGTTCCTGGTCTTCCGGATCGGGCCCACCATCGCCGGCATGCTGCTGTCGTTCAGCCAGTACCGGATCAGCGGTGCCGTGCAGTGGCGCGGACTGGCCAACTTCCGTGCCCTGTTCCAGGACTCGCTGTTCTGGAACGCGCTGAAGGTGACCTGTATCTACACCGCCATCGCGGTACCGCTGACGGTGGTGGTATCGCTGTGCATGGCGCAGTTGTGCGCCCGGTCGATCCGGGGCATCGCGGTGTACCGCGTGCTGTACTTCCTGCCGGTGGTCACCAGTCTCGTCACAACCAGCGTGATCTGGCAGTGGTTGTACGCCTCGGACGGGCCACTGAACTGGTTGTTCGGCAAGGTGGGCGTGGGACCGGTGCCGTGGTTGAGTTCCGGGGCGGCGGTGCTGCCGTCGCTGTCGCTGCTGACTGTGTGGACCCGGTTCGGCTACGACATGCTGATCCTGCTCGCCGGGCTGCTCGCCATACCGGCCGAGTACGCCGAGGCCGCGATGGTGGATGGTGCCAATGCCTGGCAACGGTTCTGGCGGGTCACGCTGCCGCAGCTGAAGCCGGCGCTGTTCTTCGTCGTGGTACTGGAGATCATCCAGTCATTCCAGGTATTTGATGTCATCTATGTGATGACCGCCGGCGGCCCGGAGCGGGCGAGCTATTCGCTCGTCTTCATGGTGTACGACCAAGGCTTCCACTACTTCAACTTCGGCTACGCCTCGGCGGTGGGAGTGGTTCTGTTCGCGATCACGCTGGTGGTTTCGCTGATCCAACGGTGGCTGTTCCGGGAGGAGTCATGACCGGGTTGTCGGTGGCCCGACCCCGGCGGATCCGGCGCCGGGCGTGGGTACACGCACCGCTGGCGCTG